>JAKSPV010000144.1 GCA_024404475.1 Clostridia bacterium
GCCGCGGAAGTTCAGCTGGCATCAAATCCAGTCACTCTGCGGCAGCCGCCGCGGCTGTTGTTGCTTTCCGTACCCCGCGCGGCGGGGTGCGTCGGTTCAAATCCGCTGCCGCAAATAAACTTTCCGAAAAGCAGGGAACTATGCCCCTGCTTTTTCCTTTTTCTCCCCCAAAAAGATTGCCGTTTCTGCCGCTGAAATCTTGACTTTACCGCGTAAAAGCGGTATGATAAAAACAGACGAAATAATCGTCCGGAAAACGCCTTTTTTCTCATTTTCCAACAAAAAATACCAAAAGGGGGAAACGCATATGAAGATGCTCATCGGCGGTAAACACGTTGACGCCAAGGGCGGCACCACTTTCGAGAACCGGAATCCTTTCGACGGAACTCTGATATGCACGGTTCCGAACGGCACGGGAGAAGATTTTGAAGCTGCGGCGGTCATCGCCAAAGAGGCGCAGAAGGAGTGGGCGAAGACGCCTATCTACATCCGCGCACGGATCCTTATGAATTTCGTCGGACTTGTCCGCCGCGATTTCGACAAGATCGTTGACGTCGTTGTCGCCGAAGGCGGCAAGGCGATCACGGAAGCCCGCGCGGAGCTTGATACGCTTTGCGTCGTGTTTGAGTCGTTCGTTCAGGCGGCGAGCCAGATGCTCGGCAACTCCGTCCCGGTCGATTCCGAGGCGAGAACGGTCGGCGACATGATCTTCACGATCCGCGAGCCGATCGGCACGTTCGTTACGATCACCCCGTTCAACTTCCCGGTTGAACTTTACGCGCATAAGGTCGCGCCGGCGCTCGTTACCGGCAACGCCGTCATCATCAAACCGGCGTCCGATACCCCGCTGTCCGCCTATATGCTCACCGAACTGCTCTGGGAAGCAGGCGTCCCCGGCGGCGTCGCACAGCTCGTCACCGGCTCCGGCAGCGCGATCGGCAAATGGCTCGGCGAGACGTCGCTCGTTGACGGCGTCACGTTCACCGGATCGACCGAGGTCGGCAAGAAGCTGATGCTCGGCGGCGCCGCGCATCTGCAGCACGTGTTCCTCGAACTCGGCGGCAACGATCCGTACGTCGTCTTTGATTCTGCCGACATGGACGTCGCCGTCAGCCAGGCGATCGGCGGCAGAACGTGGAACGCAGGGCAGACCTGCTGCGCCAACAAGCGCTTCATCATCCAGAACACGATCAAGGAAGAATTCACCGCTCGCCTCGTCGAGGGGCTGAAAGCGTGCAAGGTCGGCAACCCCGCCGAGGACGACACCGTCGTCGGCCCGCTCGTCTCCGAAAAGAACGCCCAGCGCGTCATCGACCAGATCAACGCGACCGTCGCGGAGGGCGCGAAAGTGCTCCTCGGCGGCAAACGCTGCGGCACCGTCGTCGAGCCGACCGTCCTTGCTGACGTCACGCCCGACATGGCCGTCGCCAAGGACATGGAGATCTTCGGGCCGGTCTTCCCGATCATCGGCTTCGACACGTTTGACGAAGCCGTCGCTATCGCGAACCAGACGAGCTACGGTCTCGCCAGCGGCGTCATCACGAACGACATCAACACCGCGATGAAGTTTGCCAAGGCGGTCGAGGCGGGCACCTGCGTCGTCAACTCCAGCGGCAACTACCGCTCCGTCCACCAGCCGTTCGGCGGCATCAAGGCAACGGGCATCGGCCGCGAGGGCACGAGCCAGACGCTCTATGAAATGACCCAGGAGAAATCCATCGTCCTGAAAAACGTACTGGCATAAGAGAATGGGGCTGTCACCGCGGTGACAGCCCCCGTCTCCGTATCCGATCAAACAGAAAGGACAAAAGATATGGCTATACTGTACGGAAAAACATATACGCGGCGCGAGCTGGAAGCCCGCGTCGGCTCCATGAAGCAGCTCGCCGATCTCCGCGCGGCGGAGATGACGGGGGGGCGCGAGGCAGGCACGAAAATCCTTGAACTCACGAACGGCGTCCTCTCGGCAACGGTCGTTCCGGGGCGCTGCCTTGACGTCGCGAACTTCACTTATCGCGGCATCCCGCTGAACTTTACCGGCAAGAACGGCATCGTTTACGCCGGGCTCGCCGAGCCGGTACAGAATCCGCTCCGCTCGGTCAACGGCGGCATGTTCTACACCTGCGGGCTCTCCAACGTCGGCAACGCCTACGGCGACGACTATTTCCACGGCAGAGTGCGGCTCATCCCCGCGGAACAGCTCTCGACGTTTGCCGGGTGGGAGGGCGACGAATACGTCCTCCGCTGCTCCGGCATCATGCGCGAG
>JAKSPV010000145.1 GCA_024404475.1 Clostridia bacterium
AGCGAGACGGTCTTCCGGGGCGATTCCTGCCGCAGATAATCCCGCGCGGCGTTCACCGTAATGCGATAGAGCCACGTCGAGAAAGCGGAATCCCCGCGGAACGAGCCGAGCGAACGCCATGCCTTGACGAGGGCGTCCTCGGTAATATCGTCGGCCAGCGCGGCGTCGCGTCCGTGAGACGAAAGCACCCGGCAGGCCGTATGATGCACGAACGTCTGATAGCGCTCGGCGAGTGCGGCAAAGGCGTCGCCGTCACCGTTCTGCGCCGATTCGATCAGGCGGGTGACTTCCTCGTCTGCGGGCGCGTCGTGCATCCGTTCGGCGGACTCGACAAGGAGCGCGCAGAACGAAAAAACGGAAAACAAGGTGATCATGTCGGCTCCTTTCGATGCGGCAAATGTATCTCGAAAATATTATAGCATACGTCAAAAAGCCTGTCAAGACGACGGCATATGCTTGCAAACCGGGCGCGGCTGTGCTATAATGGCAGAAGAACCGAATCAACATCACAGACCGATAAGGAGACCGCCATGCCTGAAAAACGTCAATTCGCCAAGCCGACTCCGCAGCAGCTCGAATGGGCAGAGCAGGAGCTCGGCGTGCTCATCCATTACGTGATGGATATTTACAATCCCACGATGAACGACAAAATCAAGACGAAGGAAGTCCGCACGGCCATGCCCGCGTCGATCTTCGCGCCCGAGGGCTGGGACGTGGATCAGTGGATCCGCTCCGCGAAGGAAGCCGGCGCGAAATACGCGATCCTTGTCGCCAATCACTGCACGGGCTTCTCGCTCTGGCCGACGAAGACGGACGATTATTCCGTCGCGTCCTGCGCCTACAAGAACGGACAGGGCGACATCGTGCGCGAATTCATCGACGCCTGCAAGAAGTACGACCTGAAGCCGGGGCTTTACTATTCGACGGCGTGCAACGGCTATTACGGCATCAACGACGCCTACCGGCAGGATTACAAATCGCCCGAATATCAGGCGTACGTCCGCGTCGTGGAGCAGCAGGTAACGGAAATCTGGTCGCAGTACGGCGACCTGTTCGAGCTCTGGTTTGACGGCGGCAATATTCCCGTCAGCGAGGGCGGCCCGCATACGCCGGATCTCGTGCGGAAATATCAGCCGAACGCCGTCTGCTTCCAGGGACCCGAAGGCCATCCGCATAATCTGCGCTGGGTCGGCAACGAAAACGGCCTCGCAAGCGGCGACTGCTTCTCGACCATTACGCTCGGCGCATCCCGGCCGGAACTCGAATACGGCGAAGACCGCAAGCTGCTCGCATCGGGCGATCCGTTCGGCAACTGCTGGCTCCCGGCGGAGACCGATATGCCGAACCGTGAAGCCTGTGCCTACGGCGGCGGCTGGGGCTGGGCTGAAAACGAGCAGGATAAGGTCTACTCAGCCGAGCATCTGCTGGATCGTTACATCAACTCGGTCGGCCATAACTCGAACCTCCTCATCGGCATGGCGATTGCGAAAAACGGCCGCTTCGAGGATGAGCAGCAGTTCATCGACTTCGGCAAGCTGATCGAGAAGACGTTCGGCAACGGTGCAAAACTCGCGGAAGTGAAGGGAACCTCCGCACCCGTGCAGACGGTGACGCTCGACGAGGCGAAGCCGATCTCCTACGTCGTCATCCGCGAGGATATCACGGAAGGGCACCGCGTCCTCGGCTTCCGCGTCCTCATCGACGGCGAGGAAATCTTCGCGGCGCGCTGCATCGGCCATAAGCGGATCGTGAAGGTGGACGGCAAAGTCGGCAAAACGGTCACGGTGGAGATCACCGAAAGCCGCGACACCCCCGTTTTGCGCGACATTACGGTATATTGAGAGGGTACGAGGAGAACGCGGCCTTTTGGAAAAGGCCTGGCGAAAACTTCTGAATGGAATAGATAAGACAAAGTAAAAATTAAAGCGTTAGGACTGAACCAATGGTTCAACTGCCTAACGCTTTTTGGTCTTCTTGAGGGATTATTGTAGGAAAGTCTGCGGACTTTCCTGATTTGTTTTTTTGTCCTCCGCTGGACGGTGAATGCACCCGCGCCAAAAGAGGAACCGTCGTAAACGACATGGTTCCCCTTTTGGATTTTCTCTCCTGCCGGCTGCCGCCGGAAATGTGGTTTTGGTGAATAGGTCGGTGGTCTGAGGCGTGGGCGTTAGTTAGTAAAACGAGTGCAGAGCAAAGTTTTTCATTATGCTGCCGCGGGCGA
>JAKSPV010000146.1 GCA_024404475.1 Clostridia bacterium
TGTTTCGGAAGACGAGCCGGTAGGTGTTCTCCGTCTCGATCAGCGAGATGAACTCTGTCGAGACGATCGTGAACTGCGGCTCCGTCATGGCGGTGTAGGCGTTCACGCGATCGAGATAGGTGAAGAGCGAGCCGCTCGCGTGGACGATCTTCCAGCTCCCGCCGAACATTTTATAGAACTGCGACTCGAAATCGGCGCCGGGGATCAGCGTTGTCAGTTCGAGTTCGGGGTAGGCGGAGGCCGCGCCCTTCATCAGCTCCGTGTTGCCCGCATAACGCGCGAACGACTCGCAGAGCATGGCGTTGAGCACGGCGTCCTCGTAAGCGTCAAACGCCGCCGAAGCGCCGGAGAACTCCTCCATGATCGGCGACGAGAGAAGCATCATCTGTATCATGCCGACGAAGGACTTGGCTTCCTCGCTGTCTGCCTCGTACCACGCGACGATCTCCTCGCCGTCGTAGTCGCCGACATCGAAGCCGAGCGTCTGCATCAGATTCACCCACGTGGAGCAGCCCGTGAGGGCCAAAACAAGGCAGGCAGTCAAAATGCCGAGAACGATCCGTTTCACGGGGCGGCTCCTTTCCGGGCAGGCACCTTACGGCTGCATGCCCATGCTTTCCATCAGTTTTTTGTTGAATTCTTCCGCGGTGTGGTAGCCAGTTTTTTTCAGACGGTTATTCATCGCGGCGATCTCGATGATGACGGCGAGGTTTCTACCGGGCTTGACCGGAATCGTCGTCGTCGGAATCTCGATGCCCATGATGTCCGTCTTCTGCTCGTCGAGGCCGAAGCGGTCATACATCTTGCCCTGTACCCACGGCTCGAGGTGGACAATCATGTCGATTTTCTCCGTCTCCTTGACGGAACCCATACCGAAGAGGCGGCGGATATCGACGACACCGATGCCGCGCAGTTCCATGTAGTACCGGATGATCTCCGGCGCTGAACCGACGAGCGTCTTGGCAGACACACGGCGGATCTCCACCGCGTCGTCTGCGATGAGGCGGTGGCCTCGTTTGATCAGCTCAATGGCGGTCTCGCTCTTGCCGACGCCGCTGTCACCGAGGATCAGCACGCCTTCGCCGTAGACCTCAACGAGCACGCCGTGGCGCGTGATCATCGGAGCAAGCTGAACGTTCAAAAAGGCGATCAGTGCCGCCATGAACGCGCTCGTGTTTTCCTCCGTCCAGAGAAGCGGAACTTCAAAATATTTCGCCAGTTCTTCAGCGTCCTCGCTGATCTCAGCGCCGTGCGAGAAAATGACGGCGACCGGCTTCTTCGAGAAGAAATCGGTGAGCTGCGCGTGGCGCTGCTCCGGAGGGAGCGTATTCAGGTAAAGCGTTTCGGTAGTGCCGATGATCTGGATACGTTCCGGATTGAAGTGGGCGAAAAAGCCCGCCATCGGAAGCGCCGGACGGCTGACCTCCATGTGGCAGATGTTGATATGCTCCGCGTCTTCCGGGAGGTACACGACTTTCAGTTTATGTTCATCAATGATCCGCTGCAGCGCAACGGCCTGGCCTTCTTCCATGGTTTTTCCTCGCTTTCCGCGCCGGGGGGCGCCTTTACAACCGTATCATATCACAAAAAGCGCCGGAATGCAAGCCGTCCGTATTGCAAAACGGGGGTGATTTGTGATACAATGTTTTCGTACGATCACACGGACAAGGAGATCCCGCATGAAACGAATCATCCGCGCGCTCGCCGCGCTTCTCGTTCTTATCGTTCTTTTTACCGCCGCCGGCTGCGGCAAGGAAAGCACGGCCGTTCTCACGGTCGGGGACGGACAGTTTGCCGTCCGGTACGACGTATACCGGTACATCGTTCTGTCGCTCAAAGACGAGCTGTCGGGCGGCGACGACGTGTTTTTCGAAACGGAAGAAGCAAAGGAAAAGCTGACCGCGGAGACGTTCCGCGCCGTCAGGCAGTATTACGCCGTTCTTTCTCTGGCGGCGGAATACGGCATCGACAGCGACAGCGCCGCGATCAAGGAAGCCGTCGGGGATCAGCGGCGCACAGCCGTCAAAGCATGCGGCGGCGAGGAAGCGTTCAAAAACATGCTGGAAGAACGCCACATGACGGAAACCGTTTTCGAGTTTCTGGCCGCCTCCTCCGCCGTGCAGGACGAGCTGTACTACAGACTGCTGAACGACGCCGTCTTTGAGACGGACGAGGACGCGCTCCGCGCGATCTTCGCGTCGGACGAGGTCATCCG
>JAKSPV010000147.1 GCA_024404475.1 Clostridia bacterium
ACGATCAACGTCAACTCCTTCCCGATGGTGGTGGAGCTGGCGAAGGGCAGCGACGTCGGCAAATACACCGGCTACTACTACACGGCATCCATGGCGGCTCAGGTCGTCACGCCCGTGCTTTCCGGTGCACTGATGGACAATTTCGGCATGCGCAACGTCTTCTTCCCCTACGCCGCGATCGCCTGCGCCTGCGCGTTCGTCACGATGATGTTCGTCCGCCACGGTGACTCGAAGCCCGCGTCTGCCGCATCGAAACTCGAAGCGCTTGACGTCGATATGGACTGATCTCCGGAGGCGCCTCTCATGACTACCCTTTTCATCATCATCGGTGTCGTTCTTCTGATCCTCGCCGTCTGGCTCTGGCTCATCTGCCCGCGCATCTTTCACAAGGCCGACATGTCTGCCTTTGACGGGCTCATCGTCGCGCACCGCGGGATGTACGAGCCGGAACTCGGCATCCCTGAGAACACGATGGCGGCGTTCCGCCGTGCCGTGGAGAACGGCTACGCGATCGAGATGGACGTTCATCTGACCGCGGACGGTGTACCCGTCGTCTCGCACGACGCATCGCTCCGGCGCGTCTACGGCGTGGATACCGTGATCGAGGAAAGCACGTTCGCGGAGCTGTCTTCCTATGCCGTGCCCGGCACGGAGGAACACCTCCCGACGTTCCGCGCGTTTCTCGACCTCGTCGGCGGCAAAGTGCCGCTCATCATCGAGCTGAAAGGCACGAAAAAGAACGTCGCGCTCGTCTCCGCCGTCAAGAAGGAACTCGAAAACTACACGGGTGTCTACTGCATCGAATCGTTCGATCCGTGGCTGATCGCGGCTGTCCGCCGCGAGATGCCCACTGTCGCACGCGGCTTCCTCGCAAGCCGTTTCTTCTCGGACGGACAGCACGGTCTGCCGTACTTCATGTCCCAGTGCCTCCTCTTCAACTGCAAGATCCGCCCCGACTTCATCGCTTACGACAAGAGCGGTGCCGGACGGCTCCCCCTGACGCTCGTGTGCGGAATGCTCGGCTGCCGCGCCGTCGCATGGACGGTCCGGACGCCGGAGGAACGTGACGCTGCAGCGCCGCATTTCGACACGCTGATCTGCGAGCATCTTGACGTCCTGTTCCCGGACGGCGCGAAAAAATTTCGCTGAAAAACGCTTTACAACCCGCGAAAACTGTGTTATACTACTCCCATGAGATCGGCTGTGACCGGAAAGAATCGGAACACCGTACCGAACAGAGAGGCGCCCTCACCGGCTGCAAGGGGCGCTGCGGTACCGTCCCGGCTGTGCGTCCGTGAGCCCGCCGCGCGAAACCAAGTAGCGCCGCGCGTCTCTCCCGCGTTAAGGGAGCAAGAGACCAAACAAGAGTGGAACCGCGGTACGACCGCCTCTCGATGAGAGGCGGTCTCTTTTTTTCGGAGGGACTATGAAATACACGTTCAGAATACAACTGAAAGAGGACGCGAAGCCGTCCGTGCGCGAGTGGGCGATCCTCCGCGCCGCCAGAGAACTGTCCGAGGACATCGACGCGATCGTCGAGCGCGACCCCGCCGCGATCAGCCGCACAGAAGTCCTCCTGCTCTACTCCGGCCTGCACGCGCTCATCTTCTACCGCTTTGCGCACGCACTCGAAGAGAAACAGCATCCGCTCGCTGCGCGCTTCATCAGCCAGGCGGCGAAGTTTCTGACCGGCATCGAGATCCACCCCGGTGCCACGATCGGCCGTGGGCTCTTCATCGACCACGGTGCGGGCGTCGTCATCGGCGAGACCGCGATCATCGGTGATAACTGCACGATCTATCAGGGCGCGACGCTCGGCGGCACCGGCAAAGAGACCGGCAAACGCCACCCGACGCTCGGCAACAACGTCATGGTCGGCGCGGGCGCCAAGCTGCTCGGCGCGTTCACCGTCGGCGACAACGCGAAGATCGCGTCCGGCGCCGTCGTGCTCTCCGATGTCCCGGCAAACTCGACCGCTGTCGGTATCCCGGCAAAGGTCGTCCGCCGCGAAGGCGTCCGTGTGGATGCCACCGACCTCGACCAGGTGCATATTCCCGACCCGATCGCGCAGGAACTCGACGCGCTGCGCGAGAAGATCGCCTCGCTCGAAAAGGCCGTGCGCCGCTACGAGGA
>JAKSPV010000148.1 GCA_024404475.1 Clostridia bacterium
TGGCCTACCCGACAGGATTCGAACCTGCGACCTTCAGAGTCGGAGTCTGACGCGCTATCCAGCTGAGCCACGGGTAGATGCTTTTCGTACCACACATTGTACCACAGTTCCGCGCCTTTGTAAAGTGAAAAAAAGAAGTTTTTTTCGTTGAAATAAAGGGAAGAGTGTGGTATAATGAGCGTGGTAAAATGACGGGTGTTGTCATGCGCCGAATACTCTTTTTGAGGTGTCTTATGCTGACTGATATTGAAATCGCGCAAAGCATCAAACTGCGTCCGATCACGGAGATCGCTTCCACACTCGGCGTTCTGCCGGAAGAACTGGAACAGTACGGTCCGTATAAGGCAAAGATCACCGACGCCTTTCTCGATCGTATGAAGGACAAAAAGCCCGGCAAGCTCGTGCTTGTCACGGCGATCAACCCGACGCCTGCCGGTGAGGGCAAGACGACCACGACGGTCGGCCTCGGCATGGCGATGACGCGTCTCGGCAAAAAAGCCGTGATCGCGCTGCGCGAGCCGTCTCTCGGCCCGGTCTTCGGCGTGAAAGGCGGTGCCGCCGGCGGCGGCTGGTCCCAGGTGCTTCCGATGGAGGACATCAACCTCCATTTCACCGGCGACTTCCACGCAATCACTGCGGCGAATAACCTGCTCTGTGCTGCGATCGACAACCACATCCAGCAGGGCAACGCGCTTGACATCGACACGCGCCGGATCCTCTTCTCGCGCGTCATGGACATGAACGACCGCGCCCTCCGCAATATCGTCGTCGGCATGGGCGGTAAGGCGAACGGCGTCCCGCGCGAAGATCACTTCATGATCACCGTTGCGTCCGAGGTCATGGCAATCCTCTGCCTCGCTGAGTCTGTCGCCGACCTGAAACAGCGTCTCGGCAACATCCTTGTTGCCTACACCCGCGACGGCAAGCCCGTGTACTGCCGCGACCTTGAGGTCAGCGGCGCGATGACGGCACTGCTCCGTGACGCGCTGAAACCGAACCTCGTCCAGACCACGGAGAACACGCCCGCGCTCATCCATGGCGGCCCGTTTGCCAATATTGCCCACGGCTGCAACTCCGTCCGCGCGACCAAGCTCGCGCTCAAACTGGCGGATTACACCATCACGGAGGCCGGCTTCGGTGCTGACCTCGGCGCGGAAAAATTCCTTGACATCAAGTGCCGCAAGGCCGGCCTCGCACCGAGCGCCATCGTGCTCGTAGCGACCGTCCGCGCACTCAAATACAACGGCGGCGTCGCGAAAGCGGATCTCGCCGCTGAGAACGTCCCGGCGCTCATCGCCGGCTCCGTCAACCTCGAAGCCCATATCGAAAACCTTAGCCGTTACGGCGTTCCGGTCGTCGTGGCGATTAACCGCTTCGCGAGCGATTCCGACGCGGAGCTTGCCGCGCTCGAGAAGATCTGCCGCGAGAAGGGCGCGTCGTTCGCGCTGTCGGAAGTCTTCGCCAAGGGCGGCGAGGGCGGTCTCGAACTGGCCGAGCGCGTCGTTGAGGCGTGCGAGAAGCCGTCCGACTTCAAACTGCTTTATCCGGATGACGCTTCGATCACGGAGAAGATCGAAACGATTGCCAGGAACATCTACGGCGCCGACGGCGTCGATTTCGAGCCTGCCGCGAAAGCCGCGATCCGCGACATCGAGGCGCTGGGCGACGCGTATGCGCGTTTCCCGGTCTGCATGGCCAAGACGCAGTACTCGCTCTCCGACGACCCGGCGAAACTCGGCCGCCCGAAGAACTACCGCATCACGGTGCGCGAAGTGCGCGTATCCGCCGGTGCGGGATTCGTCGTCGCGCTCTGTGGCACGATCATGACGATGCCCGGCCTCCCGAAGGTGCCGGCCGCCAACAAGATCGACGTCGATGACGACGGCCGCATCACGGGACTGTTCTGATGAGATCCTATACCGTTTTTGCCAGGACCCCGGCGGATACGGAGGCGGCAGGCGCCGCCCTTGCCGAG
>JAKSPV010000149.1 GCA_024404475.1 Clostridia bacterium
TCCCGACCGCGAAATATGAGACCTTTGACGATATGGAAAAGGCGCTCGCTTATCTCGAAACCGCACCGATCCCGACTGTTGTCAAGGCCGACGGCCTGGCACTCGGCAAGGGCGTTATCATCGCGATGACACGTGACGAGGCAAAAGCGGCCGTCGTTTCCATGATGCAGGACAAGGCGTTCGGCAAGAGCGGCGACCACATCGTTATTGAAGAGTTCCTCGAGGGGCCGGAAGTGTCCGTTTTGTCGTTCACCGACGGCGAGACCGTCGTTCCGATGGTTTCCTCGATGGATCACAAGCGTGCCGTTGACGGCGATACCGGTCTCAATACCGGCGGTATGGGCACGATCGCACCGAACCCGTATTATACGGAAGACATTGCGAAGGACTGCATGGAGACTATCTTCCTGCCGACGATCCGTGCCATGAAAAAGGAAGGGCGCACCTTCAAGGGCTGCCTTTATTTCGGACTAATGATCACCAAAGACGGTCCGAAAGTCATTGAATATAACTGCCGCTTCGGCGATCCCGAAACGCAGGTCGTTCTGCCGCTTCTCGAAAGCGATCTTCTCACCGTGATGCAGGCAACGACGAACGGTACGCTGAAAGACTGTGAAGTCAGATTCAAGGATGCCAAGGCCGCCTGTGTCATCATGGCATCCGGCGGTTATCCCGTATCTTACCCGAAGGGCTTTCCGATCACGATTCCCGAAAACGTCCTGCCGCACGTTTACGTGGCGGGCGCTGCGCTGAAAGACGGCATGCTCGTCACGAGCGGAGGCCGCGTCCTTGGCGCCGCCGCGGTTGCGCCTACCCTCAAAGAGGCGCTTGATACGGCATACGGATATGTTGACAAGATCAGCTTTGAGGGCGCGTTTTATCGCCACGACATCGGTAAAAGAGCCATGCAGAAAGCAGAGGACTGAAATGGTTTACAGAATTTTCGTAGAAAAGAAAAAGGAACTCGCCGCCGAGTCGCGAGCACTTCTTGAAGACGCGCGCGGACTGTACGGGATCGAGGGGCTCCGTGACGTCCGCGTGCTCAACCGCTACGACGCCGAGAATATCACGGAGGAGCTGTTCGATTACGCCGTGAAAACGGTGTTCTCCGAACCGCAGCTCGATATTACAAGCGAAAATCCCGACCTCTCCGGCGCGACCGTTTTTGCCGTGGAATTTCTTCCCGGACAGTTCGATCAGCGCGCTGACAGCGCGGCACAGTGCATCCAGATCATCTCGCAGGGCGAGCGTCCGATCATCCGCTCCGCCAAGGTCTACGCGCTGTACGGCGATCTCTCGGACGCTGACGTCGCCGAGATCAAAAAGTACGTGATCAACCCGGTCGAAGCACGCGAGGCTGCTCTCGAATGCCCCGAAACCCTCCGCACCGAGTATACCGTCCCGGCAGACGTCAAGACGCTTGACGGATTCCGCGAGATGGACAGGGAAACACTTGCCAAGTTCGTTGCTTTCTACGGCCTTGCCATGGATATCGACGACATCGCGTTCTGCCAGACGTATTTCCGTGAAGAAGGCCGTGATCCGACGATCACGGAGATCCGCATGATCGACACCTATTGGTCCGATCATTGCCGTCACACGACGTTTTTGACCGTGATTGACAGCGTGAAATTCGAGGACGAGCTTCTGCAGCGCGCGTATGAAGATTACATTGAAACGCGCCGTGAACTCGGCAGAACGAAGCCCGTCTGTCTTATGGATATCGCGACGCTTGCCGTCAAGTACCTCCGTAAGGACGGTAAACTCGACAAGCTTGACGAATCCGAGGAGATCAATGCCTGCACCGTCAAGATCGACGTTGACGTTGACGGTTAAACGGAGCCGTGGCTGCTCCTCTTCAAAAACGAAACGCACAACCACCCGACTGAGATTGAGCCGTTCGGCGGCGCGGCAACGTGTATCGGCGGCGCGATCCGCGACCCGCTTTCCGGCCGTTCGTACGTATACGGTG
>JAKSPV010000015.1 GCA_024404475.1 Clostridia bacterium
CTTCCTTGATGATCTCGGGCGTCAGACCGTCGATCTTGAGGTCCATCTGGATGGAAGTGATGCCCTTATGCGTACCGGCGACCTTGAAGTCCATGTCGCCGTAGAAGTCTTCGAGACCCTGGATGTCGATCATGGTCTGGAAGGAACCGTCCTCGGCGGTGATCAGACCGCAGGAGATACCGGCAACGGGAGCCTTGATCGGAACGCCTGCATCCATCAGTGCGAGCGTGGAGCCGCAGACGGAGCCCTGGGAGGTCGAACCGTTGGAGGAGATGACCTCGGAGACGCAGCGGATGGAGTAGGGGAATTCCTCAGGCGTCGGGAGCACCGGCAGGAGCGAACGCTCTGCGAGTGCGCCGTGACCGATCTCGCGGCGGCCGGGGCTGCGGGTTGCCTTTGCCTCGCCGACGGAGTAGCCGGGCATGTTGTAGTGATGCATGTAGCGCTTCTCGGTGTCCTCGGTGATGCCGTCGAGAAGCTGTGCCTCGTCGAGCGTGCCGAGTGTGCAGATCGTCATGACCTGCGTCTGGCCGCGGGTGAAGAGGCCGGAGCCGTGCACTTTGTTGAACAGACCGACTTCCGCAGCGAGCGGGCGGATCTGATCCATACGGCGGCCGTCAACGCGCTTGCGGTCAACGAGGAGCCAACGGCGGACGATCTTCTTCTGGATCTTGTAGATCAGTTCCGGATAGATCGTTTCGAGATCGGGATATTTCTCGCCGAACTCGGCGATGATGAGGTCCTGGATCGGAGCCATGCGCTCGTCGCGCACGTTCTTGTCGTCGGTGTCGAGGGCGAACATGACGTCCTTTTCGCAGAACGCGAAGATCTCGTCGAACATGTCGTGATCAAGCTCGCAGGACGGGTAAGCGAACTTCGGCTTGCCGATCTCGGCGATGATGCCGTTAATGAAGACGAGCAACTTTTTGATCTCTTCGTGCGCCGCCATGATGGCGTCGTACATATCGCTGTCGGAGACTTCCTTCGCGCCGGCCTCGATCATGACGACCTTCTTCTCGGAAGCGGCGACGGTCAGTTCCAGAACGCTGCGCTTTCTCTGCTCGGAGGTCGGGTTCATGATGATGCCTTCCTCGGCGGTCATGCCCACGAAGACGCCGCCGATCGGGCCGTTCCACGGAATATCGGAGATGGACAGGGCGATGGAAGCGCCGATCATGGCCGTGATCTCGGGGCTGCAGTCGTGGTCAACGGACAGAACCATGAGGTTCAGGTTGACGTCGTTGCGCAGGTCCTTCGGGAAGAGCGGGCGAATCGGGCGGTCGATGACGCGTGCGGTGAGAATGGACTTCTCGGACGGACGGCCCTCGCGCTTCAGGTAGCTGCCGGGGATGTGGCCGACGGCGTAGAGGCGCTCCTCGTAGTCAACGGACAGCGGCAGAAAGTCGATGCCGTCGCGCGGGCGCTCGCTGGCGGTAGCGCAGCAGAGCACGGCGGTGTCGCCGTAACGGACGAGCACGGAGCCGTTTGCCTGGCCGGCCATTTTGCCGGATTCGACGACCAGCGGACGGCCGGCGAATTCGTAGGTGAACGTTTTGTAGTTCTCAAACATTGTTTTTTCCTCCGTTTGAATGATCGTGTCTGCCGGACGGAGGGTTTAGCATTTAAGGAAGCGCTTCCGCTCGTCGGCGGGAGCCCATCTTTAACTGCTAATCCCCACGGTGTCAGGCAGACGGGGTTTCCCCATCGTAAAAACGCGGCTGCGGCGGAGCTGTGTCCGCCGCAGCCCTTGTGTTCAAAAAGATTCGGCTTATTTGCGGAGGCCGAGTTTTTCGACGATGGCGCGGTAACGCTCGATGTCTACGTTCTTGAGGTAGGCGAGCAGGTTGCGGCGATGGCCGACCATTTTCAGAAGACCGCGGTTGCTGTGGAAGTCCTTCTTGTTGGCCTTCATGTGTTCGGTCAGTGCGTTGATGCGTGCGGTGAGCAGCGCGATCTGCACTTCGGGAGAACCGGTGTCGCCCTCTTTGGTAGCATAAGCGGCGATGATTTCCTGTTTCTGTTCGGGAGTAAGCATGGTTTTTCACCTCATAAAAATAATTTTTTCGTCTGTTCCCGTGCAGCGCAGCAGGCGGTGGGTGAAGCATCTCTCGAAGATCCTGTATCCGTAAGCCGGGCTGCCGATGCAGACGGGGATATTATAGCACGGTGATTTTCGTTTGTAAAGAGGTTTTTACTTATTTTTTTGCTTTTTTCGCTTCTTTTGCAGAAGGGAAAGGGCACCGCGGCACAGCGTCCCGCCGCCGGAGAGCAAGAGAAGGACGGCTAACAGCGTCCGGACGGTCCCGGCGGGCAGTATCCCGGTGAGAAACCAGCCGAGAAACGACGCGGGCACGGCAGCGGCGGCGGCAAGTGCGATCTGCCGGAGCGGCAGCTTCCGCCGCCGGAGATGGACGGGCAGGGCGGCACCCGCGGAGAAGAGAAAGAAGAGAAGATTCGTCCCCTGCGTTGCGAGCTGCGGCACGTCCCGCACGAGCGTGAAAAAGATGACGAGCAGCGTCCCGCCGCCGATGCCCATGCCGCTCAGCGCCCCGATGAAAAACGAAACGACGGCGTCCCAGACGTTCATAAAGATCCCCTCACAAAAGCATATTGATGCCGGACACGACGAGCAAAACGGCGAATGCGGTGCGGAGCCACGAGGCACGGATGCGGTCCATGAAAAAGGCGCCGGCGGCGCCGCCCGCGGCGGCGGGGAGGAGCAGCCACGGAAGATCGCTCTCCGGCAGGACGTTCCCCGACTTCGCGTAGAAAAAGACGGTCAGGATCGATACGGGGAACATGACCGAAACAGCGGCGGCAAAGCGGTCGCGCGTCGCCTCCGTCTCGCCGACGTCCTTCGGAAGCAGGGCGCCGAACGCCAGCGTCAGGATGATCCCGCCTCCGGCGCCGAGCAGCCCGTTCAGAAAGCCCGCGCCGACGCCGGCGAGCGCGGTCAGAAGCGCCGCCGATATTGCTTTTTCACCGATCCGGATCTTCATTCCCGCCTCCGCGATTACGATAAATAGAAAGAAAGACTTGCTTTTTTCGGGATAATCTGTTATTATATATAGTGGGACGGGAGCGTCTTCCCGTACCGGATATTGTTACCGGGATATCCGCCGTTCATACGGCGGTACAAAATACGACTGACAGCGGGCACGGCCCGCCCGGAAAAGGAATCGACATGGCTAAGAAAAAAACAACGGGAACCACGGCGGAGCGTTATCAGGTCAAGAAGAAAACGACTTCGTCCGCGTCGAAAAAACAGAATAAAACAACGGCCGTCGCGCTGGCGGATAACACCGTCACGCCGAAGAAGAAAAAAACGGCGGCTCCCGCGGAGCCGAAGAAGCCGTCGATCTTCGCACAGCTTCTGCCGTACATCTTCTTCCTGCTCGCCGTGTTCATCACGGTCTGCCTCATCTGGAAAGACAAGGTGGGCGTTGTCGGCGGCGGTATCCACGACCTTATTTTCGGTCTGTTCGGCGGCGCATCGCTCGTCGTGCCCGTCTTCATGGTCGGTGACGCGATCATGTGGCGCCGAGACCGCGAGGAAGACCGCTTCGTCTCGAAACTCATCATCTCCGCGCTCTGCACGATCCTCATCGCCGTTCTGATCCACGAGATCGCGACGTCGGGCGGCGCGAACGAATCGCTTGCCAAATCGTTCAAGATCGTCACCCATTGGGAGAACGGCGTCGCCGGTATCGGCGGCGGCATCTTCGGCGGCATGCTCGGCGCGCTGCTGCTCTGCGCGGTCGGCCGTGTCGGTCTTCTGCTCCTGGCGATCGTTATGCTGATCCTACTCGTGCTGCTGTTCTTCAACCTGACGCCCCGCAAGATCTGGCTCTGGATCGCATATCGCGTCAAGCTCCGCCGTGAGAAGAAAGCCGAGGAGCGCGCCCGCGAAGCGGAAGCGCGCGCCCTGGAAGAAGAAAAACGGTACGAATACCGCAGCAAGCAGGACTATATCGACGGCATTGCGGAAGAGCCGCAGCAGATCCCGCTGCAGCAGTCCGAGCCGGAGGAAAAACGCTCCCGCCGCGACAGACGGCGCCATTTCGAGCCCGACGTTCCGGTTGACGACCCCGTCACCGCCGAGGAGCCCGTCGAGGAAAAGACGGAGGAAACGCCTGCCGAGCCCATCCCGAAAGAAGAACTCATCGACGCCAAACTCTTTGACGAGATCATGGCGCGCACACTGCGCCGCGGCGAAAGCTCCGGCAGCGTGACCGAGGCGGACAAGGCGGCGGAACAGGCCAAGCTCGAAAGCGAATCCGTCCTCGTCCCCGAGAAAGCAGAGACCGAACAGTCGAACGAGGCGCTGCCGGACGACGAAGTCCTGCGTCCCGTTTACGAGCAGAAAGTGCCCGGCGAAGAAGACGGCAGTATTTCCGATATTTTCGTCGATCCCGAGGACAAACTTCTGATCGACCGACTCACCGCCGCTTATCTCAGCGGCGACTCGAGCGAAATCAGCACCGAAAGCGAGAAGAGCGGCGGCACGTCCGAGGACGCCGAGGACGCCGAGATGTCCGTCTCGCGCCGCACCGTCCGCGAGGTCAAGGCACCGCCGAAGCCGAAGCGGCTCGACAACTACCGCTTCCCGCCGATCGACCTGCTCTACGAAGACCTCTCCGAAAAAGACGAGAACATCAAGGACGAACTGTACGAGAACGCCGCGAAGCTCGTGGAAACGCTCCGCAGCTTCAACGTCAAGACGAAGATCGTGGACGTCAGCCGCGGCCCGACGATCACGCGGTACGAGCTTCTGCCCGAGGCGGGCACCCGTGTCCGCTCGATCGCCAACCTCGTGGACGACATCGCTTTGAACCTCGCCACGAGCGGCATCCGTATCGAGGCACCGATCCCCGGCAAGGCCGCCGTCGGCATCGAGGTTCCGAACCGCAATCCCGCCGTCGTTCACCTCCGTACGCTGCTCGAAGACAGCCGCTTTACGGATCACAAGAGCCGTGTCTGCGCGGCACTCGGCGAAGACGTCGCCGGCGCGTACATCTATTGCGACATCGCGAAGATGCCTCACCTGCTCATTGCCGGCGCGACCGGCATGGGCAAGTCCGTCTGCATCAACAGCGTGATCGTCAGCCTGCTTTACAAATCCAGCCCGGACGACGTCCGGCTGATCCTCGTTGACCCGAAGAAGGTCGAACTCAACATCTACAACGGCATCCCGCATCTTCTGACGCCGGTCGTCAGCGACCCGAAGAAGGCCGCCGGCTCCCTCGCGTGGGCCGTCGCCGAAATGGAACGCCGCTTCGCCCTCATCGAACAGGTGGGCGTGCGCGACCTCAAGACCTTCAACGAAGTCACGAAGGATGATCCCGCCTACGAGTACCTGCCGCAGATCGTCATCATCATCGACGAGCTGGCAGACCTCATGATGACCGCGCCGGACGACGTCGAAACGTCGATCTGCCGCCTTGCGCAGAAGGCGAGAGCCGCCGGCATGCACCTCATCATCGGCACGCAGCGTCCGTCCGTTGACGTCATCACCGGCCTCATCAAGGCGAACATCCCGTCCCGTATCGCGTTCACCGTCGCCTCGCAGATCGACTCCCGCACGATCATCGACCGTTCGGGCGCCGAAAACCTGATCGGCCGCGGCGATATGCTCTACAACCCCGTCGGCGCACAGAAGCCGCTCCGCGTCCAGGGCGCGTTCGTCAGCGAGAGCGACGTCGAAAAGGTCGTCGATTATATCAAGCAGACGAGCGGCGTCGCGCAGTACGACCAGAGTGTCAGCGATCAGATCGAGGCCGAGGCCGCACGGTGCGGCTCCGGCAAGAAGGGCGCCGCCGCAGGCGGAGCCCCGGCAGAGGGCGAAGACGCCGGCGCGGAAGATCCGATGCTCCGTCAGGCGATCGAGCTTGCCGTGGACAGCGGCAAGATCTCCACGTCGCTGATCCAGCGCCGTCTGTCGCTCGGCTACGGCCGGGCTGCCAAGCTGATCGACCGCATGGAACAGCTCGGCTACGTTTCCGCACCCGACGGCCAGAAGCCGCGCGAGGTGCTCATCACGAAAGAACAGTTCATGGAAATGGTCGTCCGCGGCGACGGGGCGATCTGACCGGGAGGCAAATATGGGTAAACTGATCGTTCTCGAGGGGCTGGACGGCTCCGGCAAAACGACGCAGGCACAGCGTCTTCTCGACGCGCTCCGCGAAAGAGGAGAAACCGTCGTCCCGATCTCGTTCCCCGCGTACGACAACGAAAGCTCCGCGCTCGTCCGTCTCTATCTCGGCGGCAGGCTCGGCAACGACCCCGACGGGGTCAGCCCCTACGCGGCGTCGATGTTCTACGCCGCTGACCGCTACATCACTTATAAGCAGTCGTGGCAGACTGCGATGAATTCACCCGATACGATCGTCCTTGCCACGCGCTATACCACCGCGAACGCCTACCACCAGCTCGCCAAGCTCCCGCGGGAAGAGTGGGACGCGTTCCTCGACTGGCTTTTCGACTTCGAGTTCACGAAACTCGGCCTGCCGAAGCCGGACGAGGTGATCCTGCTCGAAATGCCTGCCGAGGCGTCGAGCCGGCAGGTCGCGTCCCGCGCCGCGAAAACCGGCGAGACGCCCGACATCCACGAGCGTGATGCCGACTATCTCGAACGCTGCCGCGAGGCCGCCGTCTACGCGGCGGAAAAACTCGGCTGGCACCGTATTATGTGCTTTGAAAACGGCGCCGTCCTGCCGCGCGAGGTCATCACGGCGCGTCTCTGCGCCGCGCTCGGCTTCTGACGAATAGCCGGCGGCGTCATCTGTCAATACTGAATGGGAGGTTGTACCATGATCATGCTGTTTCTGGCGGACGGCTTCGAGGAGATCGAAGCGCTCACCGCCGTAGATCTTCTGCGCCGTGCCGGCGCGGAAGTTATGACTGTTGGTGTGACGGGGAAGACCGTCATCGGCTCGCACGGGATCGAAGTCAAGGCGGACGTCACCGCGAAAGAAGCCGCGAAGCGTCTTGCCGCCGGTGAAGTGCCCGAAATGGTCGTTCTGCCCGGCGGCATGCCCGGCAGCGTGAACCTTGACGCCTCGCCCGTCGTTGACGCATATCTCCGCGCCGCGACGGAGGCGGATTCGTTCATCTGTGCGATCTGTGCCGCGCCGTTCGTGCTCGGCCGCCGCGGACTTCTCCGGGGCTGCCGCGCGACGTGCTACCCCGGCTTTGAAAAAGACCTTCTCGGCGCCGAAACTGTTGACAGCGGCGTCGTCATCGACGGCAAACGGATCACGGGCCGCGCCATGGGCTCTGCCACGGAGTTCGCGCTGGCGCTCGTTGCCGCCGTCTGCGGCAACGAGACCGCGGAAAAGATCCGGAAAAGCATCATCGCCTGAAGGCGGAAAGGAGCATGTCTCTTGCATCATAATCTGATCAAACAGCAAAAGGACGATATCCGCGAGATGTACGGTGCGCGCCGCCGCTCGCTTGATGCGGCCGAAAAAGAGAAGCGCGACGCGAAGATCTGCTCTCTTGCCGTATCTCTCGTCAGCTTCCGCCATGCGGAATTCGTACTTCTCTACGCCGCGAGCGAGCATGAGATCGACCTTGATCCGCTGGCTGAGGCGGCGCTCGCCGCCGGGAAGAAGATCGCTTTCCCGCGCTGTGACAAGGAAACGCATACGATGACGTATCGCGTCGTCTCGTCGCTCGACGAGCTCTCGCCCGGTGCCTACGGCATCCGCGAGCCCGCGGCGGACGCGCCGCTTTACGATCCCGCGGCGGAGCACGGCAGCGCCGTCTGCTTCGTGCCGGGACTCGTCTACGACAAAGCCGGGTACCGCCTCGGCTACGGCAAGGGCTTCTACGACCGGTATCTGACCGCGTTCGCGGGCTGTACGATCGGCGTCGTTTACAGCGATTTCATCCTGCCGGCCGTCCCGCGCGGACGGTTCGACGTGGCGGTGAACACGCTGCTCACCGAAAAGGGCGTGAAGACCTGTGAAACTTAAAGAAAACTATGCGGCGCCCGCGCTTCTGATCATCATCACCGTCCTGCTCGCGGTCTCGGGACTTATCGAGAGCCGCTTCGCGGGTGATCCGGACACCGCGGCGATCGCTTCGGTCGTTCTGACGCTCGTGATTTTCCTGATCCCGTCGCTGCTCTTCAGCTATCTCCGCCCGCGCGGTTACGTGAAGCGCCTCCGGCTCGCGCCGTTCGGCGCGAGGCACCTTTTGTTCGTGCTCCTTGCCGCGATCCTTCTCGTTTCCGGCGGCGTCGTTCTGACGACGGTGCTGTATAAGCTGTTTCCGGGCGATTTCTCGGCCAGCGGCGCTTCGCAGAACGTCCTCTATTCGATGGACGGCACCGTGCTCGGCACGCTCCGCACGCTTCTCGCGTTTGCGCTCGTACCGGCGTTCTGCGAGGAACTCGTCTTCCGCTCGATCCTTCTGGCGGAGTACGAACGGTACGGCGTTCCGTGCGCCGTCTTCATGAGCACGCTTCTTTTCGCGCTTCTCCATCTTTCGCTCGTCCGTCTGCCGATCTATTTCTTCGGCGGACTCGTCCTTGCGATGACGGCCTACGCGACGCGTTCCGTGTTCGCGGCGGGCACGGTGCATTTTCTCTACAACGCCTCGGTGCTCCTGACGGAGGATTACGTCTGCCGCCGCGCCGTGTCGCAGCAGAGCAGCGCTGTTCTGTTCGTCTTTATCGCGGTCGTCGTCATGCTGCTCGCCGCATTCTTCCTGTTTGGCGAGGGACAGAAGATCTACCGTTATTACAGTACTTCCGGCAAGGAGCCGTCGTACCGTACCGCCAGTCGCACCGGCGCTCTTGCGACGGCGGCCGAGGTCTTTGCGGCACCGCCGATGATCCTTTTGCTGCTGCTTTACATCGTGCTGTTCATCTTTTCGTGACGGCACATTCCCGATTTGGAGGAAACCATGAATCAGACTCCCGATAAGAAAACGCCGCGTCCCGGCGAGGCGGCGCCGCACCGGGCCGTACCGGTCGGGGATGCCGTTGATGCGCCGACGCGCACGACGGACGTCATCGAGGCGCCGACGCGCGAAACGGGCGTGATCCCGGACGGGGCATCCGGCTCCGATACCCCCGCGTCGGGTCACACGGGGTATTCCACGCTGCAGAAACTGCAGGAGCGCCGTGCCAAGAAAGACACGGCGGGCAATACGGTCATGAGCATCGTCAAGGCGACGACATATATCGTCCTCGTCACCGTGGCCGGCATCCTTTTGTCGCTGTTCTTCATCAGCGCCGGCAACGACGTGTTCGCGCTTGTCAAAGAGGACAAGCCCGTCGAGGTGACGATCCCCGCGGGCGCCACGACGTCCGACGTCGCGGGTGTGCTCTACGACAGCGGCGTTATCAAATATAAGGAAGTTTTCGTCCTGTATGCTTCGCTCCGCCACGACAGCGGCGAGTTCCTCTCCGGCGCCTTTACGGTCTCCACGGCGATGGACTACGACGATCTGCGCGCCGCGTTCAAGCCGCAGATATCGGACGAAACGGTGCGCATCACGATTCCCGAGGGCGCGACGACCGACGAGATCATCGACCTGTTCGTTTCTTACGGGATCGGTACGCGCGAGGGCTTCGTCAAGGAGATCAACGAGGGCGAGTTCGACTACTGGTTCGTCGAGGAACTCGACAATGGCGGCATGCGCAAGGCGCGTTTCTACCGACTCGACGGCTACCTGTACCCCGACACCTACGAGTTCTACGTCGCCTCGAGCGAGCATACGGTCATCAATAAGCTCCTGAAGCGTTTCGGCCAGATCTTCAAGGAAGAATGGCGGGAACGCACCAAGAAACTCGGCTACACGACGGATGAGCTGATCACGCTCGCGTCGATCGTCGAGAAAGAGGCGTATTTCGCCGCGGACGTTCCGCGTATCGCCTCTGTCTTCACCAACCGGCTGAATAACAAGAAGAACTATCCGAAGCTCCAGAGCGACGCGACGATCGCGTACGCGATGCAGCACGAGCTCGGCCGCCGCCCGGGCGCGGACGAGATCGAGGTCAATTACCCGAGCCCGTACAACACGTATCTGTACGACGGACTCCCGCCCGGACCGATCTCGAATCCCGGTCTGCAGTCGATCAACAACGCCCTGTACCCGAGCAAGACCAACTTCTACTATTTCGTTTCCTACCCGTCCGGTTATACGCTCTATGCCACGACGCTCCAGGAGCATAACGCGAACGTTGCCAAGGTCAAGGCCGGTATCGCCGACGACGATGAATGAATCAAAATAGCGCCCCTTTCAGCGGGGCGCTTTTTGCTTAGACAAACGCATAAAACGGTGCAGAAATTTGTTGATCTCTGCGCCGAAAAGAAGAATGTTCATGCAGGCGTAGAGCCACAGCATGAGCAGTACGATCGCCGCCAGACTGCCGTAGACGTACGACGCGCCGGGAAAGCTCCGGAGGTACAGCGCGTAGAAATACGAGAAGAGGATCCACCCGCCCGCGGAGGCGAGCGCGCCGGGAAACTGCGACAGAAGTGATAATCGTCCCGCAGAGCGGTATAAAAGGGCAAAAAAGAGCGTCAAAAGGAAAAACAGAACGGCGCCGCGCACGCGGAATAGCCAGTCGACTGCCTCGGAGAGGACGGCGCCGCGCGCCCGGAGCGCGTCGCCGATCGCTTTCCCGAAGACGCCGGCGAGCAGCGCCGACAGCAGCAGCGCAACGATAAGAAGCGTCTGACCAACAGAACGGCATTTGTCTAAAATATATCCGCGCGATGCTGTTCTGCCGTAGACGTTCGACAGTCCCTCCGTCACGGCGAGCGTGCCGCGGGAAGCACTCCACAGCGCGGTCAGAAGCGACAGGGAAAAGAGCGGCACGGACGCTTTCGCGGAGATCTCCGCGGCGACAGTTCCGAGCAGCTCGCTGTCAGGCGTCGGGATAAGCTCCGTCAGGGCACGGAGTACGTCGCTCTCCGAAACGGGCGCCACGAAGCGGCTAGCGGCGAAGAGGACGATCAGAAACGGGATCGCGGAGATGACGACAAAAAATGACGATTCGGCGGCGTAGAGCGAGAGCCGGTCTTCCCGGAAGACGGCGGAGAGCCGCCGAACGGCGAGTAGGATCCGCCGGAGCGATACGGTTTTTGACGACGGCATGGCGAGCTCCTTTCGCGCGTTTTGTCTCAGTATATGACCGGCACGTGCGTTTTATCCGCCGTGGTGCTTTTTTTGCCGCTGGAACGACAAAGATCGGCGGCTTTCGGCGGCGGTTTTATTGACAGACGGGAAAAAAACTGCTACAATAAAGAGGAAGAAAGTGGGGCGACGCGATGTTTTATCTCGGCTGTCATCTGTCCGTTTCGGACGGCTATACAAAAATGGGTGAGGCCGCGCTTGCGGTCGGCGCGAATACGTTCCAGTATTTCACGCGCAACCCGCGAGGCGGCTCGAAGAAGATCCCCTCGGACGAAGATATCGCCGGGCTTTTGGCGATCCTCGCCGAACACCGTTTCGGCCCCGTGATCGCGCACGCGCCGTACGTCTATAATCCCGCCGCCGCGGACGAAGACAAGCGCGATTTCGCGCTCCGCTCGATGGCGGAGGACATCGAAACGCTCGAGCGGATGCCCGGCACGCTCTACAACTTCCACCCCGGCTGCCACGTCGGGCAGGGGAGCGACGTCGGCGTCCGGCTGACCGCGGAGGCGCTCGGCAAACTTCTGCCGCTCTGCCGCGGCACGACGATCCTCCTCGAAACGATGGCCGGCGAGGGCAGTGAGATCGGCGCGACGTTCGAAGAAGTGCGCGACATGATCGCTCTTGTCAGCCCGGCGCTCAGGGAGCACCTCGGCGTCTGCCTTGACACCTGCCACGTCAGCGACGGCGGGTACGACATTGCCGCCGATCCGGACGCCGTTCTCCGTGAGTTTGACAGCGTCATCGGACTGTCCTACCTCCGCGCGATCCACCTGAACGATTCCAAAAATCCCGTCGGCACGCACAAGGACCGCCACGAGAAGATCGGGCAGGGCGCCCTCGGACTTGACGGTGTGCGCCGCATTATTACCCACCCCGCGCTCCGTGATTTGCCGTTCTGCCTCGAAACGCCGTGCGACCTTGCCGGGTACGCCGAGGAGATCAGATTGCTTCGCTCGATCCGCGCGGACTGAAAAACAAAAAATACGCCGGACGTGTCCGGCTTTCTGTGAGGTTTTACCATGAGAGAATACCGCATTTATTCCGTTTCCACGATGGACGATATCGCGTGGGACAAACTGCCGTGCGCTCCGATCGACGTCTACCGCTGGCGCGAGGGCTGGACGCCCCGCTCCGAGGCGAAAGTCGTCCTCGTCAAGGATTTCGGCTTCGTCGCGCATCTGACGAGCGAGGAAGACAAGCCGTTCGCACGCTATACCGGCTTCTATGATCCCGTATGGAACGACAGCTGCCTCGAATTCTTCGTCGGCTTTGACAACACGCGCGCGGATTACCTCAACATCGAGATGAACCCGATCGGCGCGTACCTGATCGGCTTCGCGCCGAGCCGCGACGACCGCAAGAAGGTCACCGAGATCATCGAGAAGCCGTTCCCGGAGACCGCCGAGATCAACCCCGGCAAGTGGTCCGTCACCGTGGCGATCTCTTTCGAGGACATCGAGAAGATCTACGGCCTGCCGAAGGAGACGTTCGTCTCCGGCTACTCGTTCCGCGGCAACTTCTTCAAGTGCGGCAGCGAGGCGCCCGTGGTCCACTACGGTATGTGGAACGACACCGAGACCGCGGGTCCCGACTTCCACGTGCCGGAGAAGTTCGGCAAGCTCGTCATCGACTGATACGATGGACATCTGGAATCCCTGGCACGGCTGCCGCAAGTACACCGAGGGCTGCGAG
This sequence comes from Clostridia bacterium, assembly GCA_024404475.1. Taxonomy (GTDB): domain Bacteria; phylum Bacillota; class Clostridia; order Oscillospirales; family CAG-272; genus JAKSPV01. The sequence goes on from JAKSPV010000015.1 coordinate 12,847, forward strand.
AACTGCTATATGTTCTATCTCGACGAGCAGCACGGGCAGTACGGCGGCGACATCTACCGTGTCAAGGGAACGTTCGACCTGCCGGTGCAGAAGAAGCGCGACGGCACTTACCGCGTGCCGGACGGCTCAACGCTGCACGTCTGCATGACGTCGGACTTCTTTCTCGAAGAGGCGGACGAGTGGCGCCCGAAGGTGTGGAACATGATCCGCGAAAGACCGGGTGTGACGTTCTGGCTCCAGACGAAGCGCATCTCGCGCGTGCCGTACTGCCTGCCGCCCGATTTCGGCGACGGCTGGGAGAACGTCCGTTTCTGTGTCACTGCGGAGAACGATGCGCGGGCAAAAGAGCGCCTGCCGCAACTTCTTGAACTACCCTTCCGGCACAAGCACGTCATGTGCGCGCCGCTGCTCTCTGCGATCGACCTCTCGCCGTATCTCGCGTCGGGGCAGATCGAGACCGTTCTCGCGGACGGCGAAAACTACGCCGGGGCGCGGCCGTGCCGGTACGAATGGGTGGCGTCGCTCTGTGAGCAGTGCCGCGATGCGGACGTGCCGTTCCACTTCGTCGGCACGGGCAATCTTTTCGTGAAAGACGGGCACACCTACCGCGTACCGAAAGCGTATCAGAAAGTGGAGGCGCTGCGCTCCGGACTGCAATACCCGCCGCCCGCCGACGTGCCGCCGATCCGGAAAAAGTGCGCCGCATGCAAGATGCGCCACAGCTGCGGCGGATGCAAGATGTGCGGCCGCTGCGACCGCACGACCGACGCGTGATTTTTCGCGGATTTCTTGACACGGCAGACGCGCCGTGCTACAATGCAAATTGAACTCTTAACTTCTTAATGTGAGGTATAAAACCATGAACCGTCACGAAACAGCTCTGCAAATGATCCACGAGGGCATCGTCATTCCCGCGACGCCTCTCGCACTTGACAAGAACCGTCAGTTTGACGCCAAAAGACAGAAATTTCTGACCGGCTACTTCCTCGAAGCAGGCGCCGGCGGCATTGCGACCGCCGTCCACAGCACCCAGTTCGAGATCCGCCGCCCGGAATATAATCTCTTTGAGCCCGTCCTCTCGTCCGTCGCCGAGGCGATCGACGAATACGAGAAAGAGACCGGCCGCGTCATCGTCCGCGTCTGCGGCGCGTGCGGCAAGAAGGAGCAGGCCGTCGCCGAGGCGAAGCTCGCCAAAAAGTACGGCTACGACGCTGTTTTGCTGAGCCCCGGCGGCCTCAGCGACCTCAGCGAAGATGAGCTGATCGAGCGCGCCGAGGCCGTCGCCAAAGAGATGCCCGTCATCGGCTTCTACCTCCAGATCGCCGTCGGCGGACGCCATCTGTCCTATAACTTCTGGAGCCGCTTCTGCGAGATCGACAACGTCGTCGCGATCAAGTGCGCTTCGTTCAACCGCTACTCCACGATCGACGTCGTCCGCGCCGCCGCTCTGTCGAGCCGCGCCGACAAGATCACGCTCTACACCGGCAACGACGACAACATCGTCGCCGATCTTCTGACGCCGTACCGCTTCACCGTGGACGGCAAGACTTACGAGAAACGCTTCGAGGGCGGTCTGCTCGGACACTGGTCCGTCTGGACGAAGGCCGTCGTCGATATGTTCCCGCGCCTGCAGAGAGCCGACGCGACGCCCGAGCTCATGACGCTCGCCGCCGAGATCACCGACTCCAACGCCGCCGTCTTCGACACCGCGAACAACTTCGCGGGCTGCATCCCCGGCATCCATGAGATCCTTTACCGCCAGGGTCTGCTTGAAACGACGCTTTGCCTCAACCCGAACGAGGTGCTCTCGAAGGGGCAGGCAGAGGAGATCGACCGCGTCTACAAGATGTATCCGCATCTGAACGACGACGCCTTTGCGAAGGATTACGCCGCGCGCAACGCGTGGAAACTCAAATGATGGATAAAAACGAACTGAAACGGGCGTTCTGCGCCGCGGTGGACGCGCGCGCCGATGAGATCAAATCGGCTGCCGCCGACCTTTTGCGGATGCCGGAGCTCGGCTTCAAGGAAACGAAAACGGCCGCCTATATGGCGGATGCGTTCCGAGGGCTCGGCATCGAGCCCGAAACGGGGCTCGGCGTGACGGGCGTCCGCGGCAAACTCGCCGGCGGCAGCCATAACGCACGGATCGCCCTTATCGGCGAGCTCGACGCCGTGACGAGCCCGGCGCACCCGATGGCGGACGCCTCGACTGGTGCCGCCCATTCCTGCGGGCAGAATATCCAGCTTGCGGGGCTTCTCGGCTGCGCCGCGGCGCTCCGTGATGCCGGCATCATGCCGCACCTCGGCGGCGACGTCGATCTGCTCTGCACACCGGCGGAGGAATTCGTCGAGCTTGAATACCGCGCCGCGCTCCGCGACAGCGGTAAGATCGGCATGCTCAGCGGCAAGCAGGAACTGCTCCGGCTCGGTGCCTTCGAGGGCGTCGATGCCGCGATGATGGTCCATTCCCAGGCGGGCACGCCCGAGCGGAAATGCTTTGTCGCCGGCGGCGCACTCGGTTTCGTCGCCAAGATCATCCGCTTCTCCGGCAAGGCGGCACACGCCTGCACGCCCGAGGAGGGTGTCAACGCGCTGAACGCCGCGATGGCGGCGATGATGTGCATCCACGCGATGCGCGAGACGTTCCGCGCCGAAGACCGCATCAAGGTGCACCCGATCATCACGAAGGGCGGGGACCTCGTCAACATCGTCCCGTCCGACGTCGTGATGGAGACCTACGTCCGCGGCGCAACGCCCGCGGCGGTGAAAGATGCGTGTGAAAAGGTCGACCGCGCGATCCGCGGTGCGGCGTATGCGATCGGCTGTGACGTTGAGATCCGCGACCTCGGCGGCTACGCGCCGCTGCGGCAGGACGAGACGATCAGCGGCTTGTTCGCTGACAACTCCCGTGCGATCTTCCCGGAGACGCCCGTCATTACCGGCGTCAACATGGTCGGCTCGACCGACATGGGCGACCTCAGCTGCGTCCTCCCCGTGATCCAGCCGACGATCGGCGGCTTCACCGGCGCCGCGCACAGCAAGGAATTCTCGTCCGTGGACGATGATTTCACCGTCATCGGCACGGCAAAACTGCTCGGCACGACGGCGATCGACCTGCTCTTCGGCGACAAGCCGCTCGCCCGGACGATTCGCGAAAACTACCACCCGGCAGAATAAATTTCTCAAATACAGAAAAGAGGAACGATTATGTGGACGGTTGAAAAACTCGAAGACCTCGAAACCACGCCGAGTGCGGCGCTGATCGAGGACATGAAGAAAATCGAAGGCGACATCATGGTGCTCGGCGCCGGCGGCAAAATGGGCGTGACGCTCTGCATTCTCGCAAAGCGCGCGATCGACGCTGCTGGACTTAATAAGCGCGTCATCGCCGTGTCCCGCTTCTCCAGTGAAGCGGCGCGGAATGAGCTGACTTCCAAGGGCGTTGACATCATTTCCTGCGACTTGCAAGATCAGGCGCAGCTGAATGCGCTGCCCGAGATCCCGAACATCATTTTCATGGCAGGTCTCAAATTCGGTACCGACGGCGGCGAATGGAAGACGTGGGGCATGAACGCGACGCTTCCCGCGTTCGTCGTCGAAAAATTCAAGAAATCCCGCTTCGTCGTCTTCTCGTCCGGCAACATCTATCCGCTCTGCCCGCTCGCGGACGGCGGCTCGCTCGAGACCGACAAGACCGGCCCGATCGGCGAGTACACGATGAGCGTCCTGGCGCGCGAACGCGCGTTTGAGTACGGCGCGAACAAGTATGGCACGAAGGTCTGCATCTTCCGTCTGAACTACGCGATCGAACTGCGCTACGGCATCCTCTGTGACATCGCCACCGCAATTATGGAGCACCGCCCGATCTCGATCGCCACGCCTGCCGTCACGTTCATCTGGCAAGGCAGCGCCAACGAGGACGCGATCCGCTGCCTGCTCGCGGCTGATTCCCCGATGGAGATCATGAACGTCACCGGCCCGGAGATCATCTCCGTCAAGCAGGCGGCGGAAACGATGGGCAAGATGCTCGGCATCGAGCCGATCTTCAAGGGCGAGCCGCAGAAGGACGCCTACATCGTCAACAGTCAGAAGGCGATGAGCCGCTTCGGTTATCCGTCCGTCTCCGCCGGCACCCTGATGCAGTGGCAGGTCGAATGGCTCCGCGACACCGGCATCACGCTCGGCAAGCCGACGCACTTCGAGGAGCGCCACGGTTCGTACTGATCCGGA
>JAKSPV010000150.1 GCA_024404475.1 Clostridia bacterium
GCAGCATCGCGGTGCCGCCGATGCTGTAATCGAGGTCGTCCGTGTGGACGCCGAGGCCGAGTACGCGGATCTGTTTTTTAGCTTCCATGATCTTGTTTCCTTTCGGGGGAGTCTTTGTCAGGGGAAAGAGACAAAAGTTTTCGCGGTGTTTATCCGCCGATGCCCCACGTCTTCCGGAGCCATGCGTCCCGCTCGCGGAGCCATTTGCGGAGGTATTCGAGGTTGCCGTCGTACGTCTTCTCGGGCTCGCGCTCGAGTGCGCTGTACGCGTAGAACTTGCATCCGGCGATCTTGCTCGTCCGGAGGAACGATTCCATGTAGCCGTCGGAGAGAAGGTCGATCAGCGCGCCGCCCTCGGTGTTCTCGTCGTAGAGCGAGCGGATCAGCGGAGCGAGCTCCGCGTAGCGCGCTTTGACGAGCGCCATGAACTCGTCGTACTTGACGAAGGCACGGAACCACTTGTTCTGCGTCCCCGCCCAGATGGCGGTCACGCCGTCCTTGTCGGCGGCGAAATACGTGCGGGGGTCGGTCTTGCTGACGTTGCCCATCGAGAGGTCGAAGTCCCACACCGGCCCGGCGCAGATGAGGCCGTCCTTGCAGAAATACCGCGTTGAGCTGATCGCGACGTCGAGGTCCTTCATGAGCTCATGGAGGATGTAGTAGTCCACGAACGAGTCAACGTCGCACAGCGGCACGACGTCCTCCCATTTTCCCGAGCCGAGTGCCTTGTCGAACGTGTTCAGCGTCGTCTTGATCGCCTCGAGCTGCTCGTCCGTCGGGACTTCCGGCTCCGTGATCGCCACGCGCATGCTGAGTTTCTTCGTGATGATGAAGGTCGTGCCCTCCTCGGGACGCCAGCTTTCGAGCTCGAAGAGGAAGTCGCCCTTCGAGAGATCGAGGTCGACGGAGGTGTTTGATACCGTGATCTTCTCGACGAGCATGTAGGAGCCCCAGAATGTGCCGTTCAGGTAGACCTCCACGTAGGTGAAGTTCGGCGTGTACGCGAGGCGGAGCCGGGAGGCGAACGTGTAGGCGACCGCGTTGCGGATGCGCGTCACGTCGTACTGGTTGCCGATCAGGATCCATTTCCGGGTCGTCTCGACGCCGAAGAGATCGGCCTTCTGCGAAAGCTTCACGTTGAGAGATTTCTTGTTGCTGTAATTCGTGGAGTTGCCGTGCGCGCGGACCTCGGCGGTCTCTTCCGACCAGACGACCGTGCCGTCCGTGTCCACGAAGACCGTTTCCGCAGTCTGATAGGCGGCCGTCGTCGGTGCCTTCGGCGTCGTGATGAAGACGAGCGGGACGTCCGAAGTGATATAGGAGAGTCCGCCGCGCGCCGCGCGGAACTCTTCTTCGAGGAGCGCGGCCTGCCCTGCCGTGAGCGTGCCGCGGCGGGCGTTGTAAAGCGAGATGAGCGAGCGGAGCCGGTCGGCCGCCGCGTCGGTGTCGTCGTAATAGGTGCCGCCGCCGGCGGGCATCACCGCGAGTGACGAAAGGATCGTCTCGTCGCCGGGCGTCCGGTCGGAGACGGGTCGCGTCTCGACGGCGCCGCAGACGGAGCAGATGCGCTCTTCGCAGTCCGCCGCCGGATCGGTGCCCGGCATCCGGAGCACCCAGTCGGAGAACGCGTGCCCCGACGAGTGGAGCGTCGTCGTCGTTTCCTCGCCGCAGCGCGTGCAGCGGTAGACCGTCACGTCGTCCTCGGTGCAGGAGCCGGACGAGTGGGACACCGCCATGAAGGTGTGCGCGCACGCGGTCTCGGGCGGCTCGGGCACGTCGGGCTGCACCGTGCAGCCGGCGAGCACCGCCGCGAGCACGGCGAGGATGAGGAATAATGTTAATCGTTTCAATAGGAACCTCTTTCTGAAAGGCAGGGCTCCCCGCCCTGCACCTCGGCGTCTTTGAAAAGGCGACGGGAAACAAACAGCCGAAGTCGTTGGGGTTCGGCTTTCTGT
>JAKSPV010000151.1 GCA_024404475.1 Clostridia bacterium
CGCGCGGATGTCAACAAAAAACGACTTCATTTTGCCGTCATTTTTTCTGCAAAACGGGAAAACAAAGTGGGATTTCCCTTGATTTGGCGTTTGGATTGTGTTACAATGTTTGTCGGATAAAGTTTCGTACTGTGTCCACCGCTTCGAAATCTATCGGCTCGTCCGAAAAATATGGCAAAAAGGCAGGTATTCATCATGAGCAATGTAAAACTCCTTTACGTCGGAATCGGCGGCTACGGCGTCACCAACCTCGACCGCTTCCTCTCCGGGGAGCTTGAGGGCTGCGAGATCGCCGGCGTCGTTGACGTCAAGCCCGAAACCACCTGGTTCTACAATCGGAGAACACCGCCGACCTGGCGATCATCTCCACCCCGATCCAGTTCCACGCGCCGCAGAGCATTTACTGCATGAAACACGGCTCGAACGTCATCTGCGAAAAGCCCGTCGCCTCCACCGTGGAAGAAGCCCTCGAAATGAAGAAAGTCTCCGAGGAGACCGGCCGCTTCATCGACGTCGGTTATCAGGCCTCCTACTCTCTCGCAACGCTCAACTTCAAGGCGGATGTGACTGCCGGTGTTTTCGGAAAACCGATCTCCGCCAAGACGCTCTGCCTCTGGCCGAGAACGGAAAAATATTACGGCCGCAGCGCGTGGGCCGGTAAACTGCAGGGGCCCAACGGCGAGTGGATCCTCGACAGCGTGGCGAACAACGCGACGGCACATTACCTGCACAACATGTTTTACGTGCTCGGCGGCGCGGACAACTGCTCGCTGACGCCCGACAAGATCGAATTTGAACTTTATCGCGGCAACCCGATCGAATCGTTTGATACCTGCGCACTCCGCGCAGAAGCTAACGGCGTTCCCGTTCTCTTCCTCGTTTCCCACACCGTTGACGAGCATCTCGGCCCGGTGATCGAGTTCCGGTTTGAAAAGGCGACCGTCTCGGTCGGCGGCGGCGAAGACGGCGACGACATCGTGGCTACTTTCACCGACGGCACCAAAAAGAACTACGGCTCGATGCAGCTCGGCAGAGCGGAAAAACTTCAAAGAGCCATTGATATGTGCCGTTGGAAAGCTGTCATGGTCTGCGGCGTCGACGCGGCTCTTCCGCAGGCGCTCGTCATCCGTGAGTTCCACCGCGATCCTGCGTTCATCCACGACGTCAAGTCGAAGATTGAAGTCAAGGAATACGAGACCGAGGGTCTGCTCCATTACTATCCCGGCATGGCTGCCGACCTGCGCAAATGCTTCGCCGAGGGCAAACTCCCGTCCGAGATCGGCTGCGAGTGGGCTGTCGCTCCCGTCGTCACGACGGTCAAGGTGTAAATCATGGGCATGACGATCGCTTTTGTCGGCTCGTCCGGGCATATCGGCTACGCGCTTGATCCCGCGCTCGCGGGCAGCGATTTCTCGCGTTTCGTGCTCGCGCCCGGCTCCGCCGACGACAACATGACCGGCACCTACAACCTCTGCGTCAAAAACGGCAAGGACGTTAAACAGTACGACGACTGGCGCGACATTCTGAAAAACGAAAAGCCGGACGTTCTCGTCAACTGCACCGTCTGCGCCTACATGGCGGAGATCACCGTCGCGTTCTTCAAAGCGGGGGCTCACGTCTTCTGCGAGAAGCCGCTTGCGCGGACGCTCGAAGAGCTCGACGCGGTCGAGACCGCGTGGCGTAAGAGCGGAAAAGTCCTACTCGCCATGCTTCCCTTCCGCTATGAAGCGGGCTTCCG
>JAKSPV010000152.1 GCA_024404475.1 Clostridia bacterium
CGCCTCGCGGTCACTGATAATGTAGATCAGCTTTGCTTCGTCGAAACCGTAGAGGACTTTATCAAACAGCATATCGCCGATCACGATGGCGATCGCGCTGTAAAGCGCGGGCTCGATCTCGCGGAAGACGATCGCCGAAGCGACGACGATCACGACGTCGGAGATCATGAGAAAACGTCCTGTGCTGAGGTGACGGAACCTGCGGCGCAGTAGTTTGGCGATAATGTCGGTCCCGCCGGTCGTTCCACCGCAGCGGAAGACGAGCGCAAGTCCAAGCGAAAGGATACAACCGCCGAGCAGCGCCTCAATAAAGAGATTATCCGTAAACGGCAGAAAAACCGCAAACCAGCGTCCGAACAGCGAGATCCAAACGGAGGAAACGATGGTCGCGTAGACGGTGGACAGGAGGAATTGCCTGCCGAAAACAATCAAACCGACGATAAGAAGCGGAATGTTCAGGATGAGGACGATCATACCGGTATCAAGCGGCAGAAAACGGCTCAGCATAATGGCAATACCGGAAAGCCCTCCCGTCACGAGGCAGTTCGGGTCGAGGAACAGCGCGATGCCTGCGGCGTAGATCGCGGCGGCGATATTCAGCATGATAAAGCGCGTAAACTTTTGAAGAAACGTCTGTTTGGTCATGCGCGGTCTCCTTTCGAAAAAATCAGCGGCGAAAAATAGGCCGGGCACGCGGAATGCAGCGCCCGGCAGTCTTTTCATTAAAAAGTCAGAACATCGTGATGTACTGCTCGCGTTCCGCACCGACGGAAACGTACTTGATCGGGCATTCCATCATTTTCTCGATATACTCGACGTAGGCGAGTGCCTTCGGCGGCAGATCTTCCTTTTTGCGGCAACCAGAAATATCGCACTTCCAGCCGTCGAAATACTCGTAGACCGGCTTAGCCACATCGAGGTCATGGCCGCTCGGGAAGTTGTCGATCCGCTTGCCGTCCACTTCGTAAGCGACACAGACCGGGATCTTGTCGAGGTAGGAAAGCACGTCCATCTTGGTCAGTGCAAGGCAGGTCGCACCCTGCACGGCGGTACCGTAGCGGGATGCCACGACGTCGAAACCGCCGACGCGGCGCGGACGGCCGGTAGCCGCACCGTATTCACCGCCGGCCTCGCGGAGCTCGTCGCCCTCTTTGCCGAACAGCTCGCAGGTGAACGGGCCTTCACCGACGCAGCTCGAGTACGCCTTGATGATACCGACGGTCTCGTCGAGAGAATACTTAGGGATGCCGGCGCCGAGCGTCGCATACGCGGCGAGCGTATAGGATGAGGACGTGAACGGGATGATGCCGTAGTCAACGTCACGGAGCGCGCCGAGCTGTGCCTCAAAAATGAGACTCTTGCCGGCTTTGATCTCGGCGTCGAGGTACGTCGTCGTGTCGCAGATGTAATCACGGAACGGCATACCGAACTTTTCGAGCCACGCCATCATATCTTCGGGCGTGATCGCCTCATGGCCGTAGCCCTTTTCGATGAAGAGGTTTTTCCACTCCATAATATCGGCAAGTTTTGCAGGAATATATTCCGGATGCAGAAGGTCACCCATGCGGAGCGTCTTCTTCATGAATTTATCGGCGTAGACCGGCGCGATACCGCGGCGGGTAGAACCGAATTTCTTATCAGCGAGGCGGTCTTCCTCGAGGCAGTCGAGGAGATTATGATACGGCATGCAGATCGTGGCACGGTCGCTGATTTTGAGGTGGTC
>JAKSPV010000153.1 GCA_024404475.1 Clostridia bacterium
GCAAAATTTTGGGAACGAGCGCAGCCAAACGTGGGACGCACTTATTTTTGCGCTCGTTCGTTGCAAAAGTCCCCCGCGTTCGTCCCCCTCACCAATATTTTCTGTCGAGCGCGCGGAGCTGGATCGCCTCGGCGACGTGCGCCGGGAGGATCTCCTCACTTGCGGCGAGGTCGGCGATCGTGCGCGCGACGCGCAGGATCCGGTCGTAACCGCGGGCGGAAAGCCCCATTTTCCGGAACGCGCCTTCGAGCAGGGCGGTCCCTTTCTCATCCGGGCGGCAGTATTTCTGCGTTTCCGCGGCGCTCATCTGCGCGTTGGAGCGCGGGCCGCCCTCACCGAAGCGCCGGCGGGCAAACGCGCGCGCTGCGACGACGCGCTCCCGGATCTCGGCGGAGGTCTCCGCCTCCGGCTGCGCCGAAAGCTCCGTGAACGTCAGCGCCGGCAGCTCCACGTGGATGTCGATCCGGTCGAGCAGCGGGCCGCTGATCTTTGAAAGATACAGGTGGATGTCCTGCTTCTTGCAGGTGCACTCGCGCACTTTTGAGCCGTAATAGCCGCACTTGCACGGGTTCATCGCGCAGACGAGCGTGATGCCGGACGGGTACGTGATCCGCCCTGCCGCCCGCGTGATCGTCACTTTGCCGTCTTCGAGCGGCTGGCGCAGCGACTCCGTCACGTTCTTGCCGAACTCGGGCAGCTCGTCGAGGAACAGTACGCCGTTGTGCGCGAGGGAGACCTCGCCGGGCATCGGGATCTTGCCGCCGCCGACGAGCGACGGGGCGCTCATCGTGTGATGCGGCGAGCGGAACGGCCGTGCCGTCAGGAGCGACGTCCCCTCGGGCAAAAGCCCGGAGATCGAATGGAGTTCGGTCGTCTCGACCATCTCGTCGAACGTCATCTCGGGGAGGATCGTCGGCAGGCGCTTCGCCAGCATCGATTTGCCCGTCCCGGGCGGGCCGATCAGAAGGGCGTTGTGGCCGCCCGCGGCGGCGATTTCGAGCGCGCGCTTGGCGCGCGTCTGGCCTTTGACTTCGGCGAAATCGACACCGTAAACGCCCGGCTCCGACCTTGGGATCGTGTGGGGCGTCGGCGGGATCAGGTGCTCGCCGCGCAGATGCGCGACCAGCTCCGCCGCCGAGGAAACGCCGTATACGGTAATGCCCTCGGCGACGGCGGCTTCTGCCGCGTTCGCCGCGGGAACAAAGACTTTTTTAAGGCCGCAACGCGCCGCAGTCATCGCCATGCAGAGCACACCGCGCACCGCGCGCACCGCGCCGGAGAGCGACACCTCGCCGATGATGCAGGTGTCGGAGAGATCGGCGTCGGCCGGGATCACGCCGCCGCATTGGAGCACGGACGTGAGGATCGCAAGGTCGAACGCGGAGCCCTCCTTGCGCCGGTCAGCCGGCGCGAGGTTGACGGTCAGCGCCATGTCGGGAAACGCAAAGCCGGAGTTCGTGACGGCAGCCGTAATACGCTGCTCCGCCTCGCGCACCGCCGCGTCGGGAAGCCCGACGACGGTGAAGTCAGGAAGCGAGCGGTCGCCGCTGCACTCGACCGTGACGGGGAATCCGTCGATGCCGAAAAGCCCTGCGGCGTATACGGTTGAAAGCATTTGGCATGCACCTCCGCGACCTTGATTTTCCGTCCGTCCCGCACTGCGGTCCGGCTGAAATCATTGTAGCCCACCGGAAAAAATTTGTCAACCGATGCATGG
>JAKSPV010000016.1 GCA_024404475.1 Clostridia bacterium
ACCCCGCGGGCAAGGAGAACAAGACCGGCTACCAGTACGAGCCGTGGCACGTCCGTTACCTCGGGAAAGAGGCAGCCGCCGCGGTCTATGCAAGCGGGCTCTGCCTCGAAGAATACCTCGGCATCACGTCGGAATATGCGGATTAACAAAAGAAGGTGCAAGCCCTCACGGGCTTACACCTTTTGTCTTTTATTCCGTTTTCGGCATCTCGGTCATGCGGAGCTTTGCGCAGCCGTACGGCCAGAGCTCGAATTCCTCGGGCGCACCGACCGCACGCGGGGAAACGGGCGTGTCCTCCGCGACCGTGTCGAATCCGTCTTTCGTTTCCCACGCTACCCGCGCGAGCTTCGTTCGGATGACGAGCCGCGGTGCCTTCGAGGAGAACGGGACGCTGTCGCCGTCCTTTTCGATCACCTCAAAGCGGTCGGACGCGAAGCCGTACCGCCATTCGGCGTCGGTATGCAGTGCCGTGTCCGGAATGTACTGTCCCTCTTTCCGCGGCAGTTCCTCCTCGCGCACTTCGAGCGGAAGCGAGAAAAGAAGCGGACCGTATTCGAGGACGCTCAGCCCGTTCGGCCGTTCGACGAGCCGCGGCGCTGCCCGGAGCGTGAGCGTGATCTCTTCCGTCCCCGTCCACGTGCGTTTCAGCTCCAGAACGCGTCCCGACGCGGGGACACCGTCCACCGCATAGGACACGGCGTGACCGGGAATGCGGACGCGGAGCGTGAACGCCGCGGGCGACTCCGCTGTGACGCGGATGACGGCACTCATGCGGAACGGATATTCCGTTTCGATCTCCACGCGAACGGGAACGCCCGCGATCTCGGTCGTCAGGGAAGAGGGGAGCAAAAGCGCGACGCCGATGCCGTCTGCTTCTTGCCGGAAGGCGTGCAGGCCGAGCTTCGGCCACCCCTGCGCCATGTTCGCGGTGCAGCAGCCGTAGAACGGCTCCACACCGAACAGCATGGCGTCCTTTCCGTTCGTCGTGAACGGGCTTCTGTCGGGATCAAACGCCACGCAGGCGAGCTGATTTGTCATCTGGTCGTACTGGTGCCGCCACATATCGTTGCTGATCGTCGCGGGCAGGGCGTTGAACGCGGCTTTTTCGAGCCGGTCCGCCCACTTGCCCTCGCCGGTGATGAAATAGAGCAGTTCATAGGAATACATGAGCTCACAGACCGAGCAGAGTTCGAAGCCGTGGCTCGGACCGATCCCGGCGAGGCATTCGTCGCCGTTGAACGTTGCGGCAGGCGTGCCGTTGTACTGCGCCAGATACTGCCAGAGATCCTCCGCGAGCGTGTCGGAAACGGGCTCCCCGGCGAGGACGTCCGCCGCCGCGCGGTATTTGAACATCATGGCGATGTTGACGACGTGCCGCTCGAACGACCACTCCTGTTTCGGGATGATCCATTCCCCGCGGAGCGTGTTCCAGTCGAGGCCCTCGTCCTCGAGCAACTTCCCGAGGTCGCGGATCCATTTCTCTCCGTATTCTTCGTAAAGGAAGCAAAGGGGGATCATCGCCTCGAACCAGCGCGCCTTGCCCCACTCGAAGAGCCGGATGCTGCCGGCACGCATCATGCCGTGGAGGCATTTCATCGCGCGGTAAAGCGCGTCCTTGACGCGCGCCTCACCCGTGAACGTGTAGTAAAGCGTCAGCACTTTCCCGATCAGAAAGCAACTCCAGATATCGTAATCCGCGCGCTCCCGGTCCTCGCAGGGGCAGATCCAGCCGTCCGGCCGCTGCCGGGCGAGGATCGCGTCAACGTAGCGTTTCCCGCGCGACAGGAGGTCATCGTCGCCGAGCAGAAAGCCGAGCGGCAGAAACCCGTCGAGCCAGTAGGGAACGCGTTCCCAGCCCTCGTGCGAGCCGCCGATCCACGCGGAATCGCTGACGTCGGGCCACATTTTGTCGAGGTTGCCGGAGAGGCCTTTTGCCTCGAGAATGAGCTGATCGCGGTACCAGCCCGCGGGACGGACAGACGCAGGCGAAAATTCATGAAACATTGTCTTTTCCTCCGTGAAAATCGCTACCGGCATTGTACCACACGGCGCTGAAAATGTAAAGAGAAAAGACCGTCGGAAGACGGTCTTTTTCGTATGGGGTGAGATATGGGATTTGAACCCATGACCTCCAGGGCCACAACCTGGCGCTCTAACCAACTGAGCTAATCCCACCATAAATGGCGTGCCTTGGGGGACTCGAACCCACGACCTACTGCTTAGAAGGCAGTTGCTCTATCCAGCTGAGCTAAAGGCACATCAAAGATGGAGCGGGTGATGGGAATCGAACCCACATAATCAGCTTGGAGGGCTGACATTCTACCACTGAACTACACCCGCGAGGCGCATATCGCTGCGGTGCGTCCCGGGCGCCGCCCGAATCGCTCCGCTAGTATAGCATGTTTTTCCCGGTTTGTCAACATATTTTTTTCGGAATCCGAAAATCTTTGCGGCTTTTGATTTTTGCTCTTGTTTTTTCTCCGGAAATCCGTTATGATAGAAGAAAGCGACGTTTGAAAGGAAAGGAGGTGCCGGATATGGCAGACAAAAAACGCGCCGAAACGACGCGGCAGACGAAACGTCTCGTCTTCTGTGCGATCCTCTGTGCGCTCAGTTTCGTTCTCTCGATGCTTGGTACGCTCCTCGGCATCTTCGATCTCACCGGCATCATTTTCTCCGGTTTGCTCGTGGCGCTCGTCATGATCGAGCTGAGCCCGCGCTGGGCGATCCTCGTCTGGCTCGTGACGTCGGCGCTGCTCGCGCTCTTTCTGCCCGACAAGTTCGTGGCGATCGAGTATATCGTATTCGCCGGCATTTATCCCGCGATCAAGAACGTGCTCGAAAAACTGCCGAAGATCCCCGCGTGGATTTTGAAATTCGTTTACTTCAACATCGTTCTGACGGGGCTGATCCTCCTCGCCACGAAGGTGCAGCTTTTCATGGCGGCGGACACCGATTTGTCACTCTCATGGCTCGTCTATCTGCTCGGCAACGCGTTCTTCCTCGTGTATGATCTCTGCATGAGCGTCTATATCCGCTTCTACGAGGTCGTTCTCCGCAAGCGGCTCCGCATCAATCGCTTTGTCAGCTAAACTGCACAAAGAAATAAACAAATCGGACTTTTTGCTGTGTAAAAGCAACAAATCGTCCGATTTTTTGTTGACAAAAAGAAAGCCGCTATTGTATCATTAATTTGAAGAAACAGGCGGGCTGCGGGCTCGCCGGAAAGAAGAAGAAAATGCTGAAAAGTATGACGGCTTTCGGCCGTGCCAGAGGCACGTCCGGGAGCGGAGACAAAGACATCACGACGGAACTGAAATCGGTCAACAGCCGTTTCATGGACCTGTCCGTCCGTCTGCCGCGCAGCTACTCATTTCTTGAAGAAAAGATCAAGGCCTACCTGACGGAGCGGGGCATCTCCCGCGGTAAGATCGAGGTCTCCGTGTCGGTCGATCTCCTCCGGCAAGAGGACGTTGAGATCACCCTGGACGAGGCGGTCGCCGCGTCGTATATCAAGGCGCTCGAAACGCTCCGCGACACGTTCGGCCTCCGCGATGACATCTCGACGATGCGCGTCGCGCAGAACAAGGATATCTTCATCGAGAAGAAAGCGGAAGACGACCTCGAACGCGACTGGGACGACGTGCGCCGCGTGCTCGGTGAGGCGGTCGATATGTTCCTCGCCGCACGGGAACGCGAGGGCGCCAACCTCCGTGCCGACCTTCTCGGCAAGGTCGATTCGCTCCGCGACATGGCGAAGACGGTCGAGAAGCTGTCCGCCGCGGACGTCGAAAACTACACCGAAAAACTCGAGGCGCGCATCCGTCAGCTGCTTGACAAGAACGACCTTTCGTTCGATGACAGCCGCATTCTGACCGAAGTCGGCATCTTCGCCGACCGCGTCGCGATCGACGAGGAACTCGTCCGCCTCGGCAGCCACTTCAAGGCGTTCGAGGAGATCATCGACGCGCCCGAGGCGGCGGGCAGAAAACTCGACTTCCTCGTGCAGGAGATCAACCGCGAGATCAATACGATCGGATCGAAAGCGAACAACACCGAGATCGCGCATCTCGTCGTCGAGATGAAGACGGTCGTCGAGAAGATCCGCGAGCAGATCCAGAATCTGGAGTGAGTGATGAGACTGATCAATATCGGCTTCAATAACATGGTGGCGGCGGAGCGCATCGTCGCTCTCGTCACCCCCGACAGCGCCCCCGCGAAGCGCCTCATCCAGGAGGCACGCGACACCGGCCGCGCGCTCGACTGCACCTGCGGCAGACGCACCCGCTCGATCGTCGTGACCGACAGCGATCACGTGATCCTCTCCGCAATCCAGCCGGAGACGATCGCCGGACGTATCTCCGGCGACGCGCCGGACGACGCGGACAAGGCGGAAGAATAACAGAGTCCCCAAGTTACAATAATGATATAAATACACAAGGAGAATATTACCATGAGCATGGTCGACCCCTCTATTGATGAATTGATGCAGGGCGGCAAGCACAACCGCTATGCCGTTGTCCTCGCTACTGCCAAATGCGCGCGTCAGATCACGGACGAGTACGTCCGCCAGCGCGAGATCGCCGAGCGTCTGCTCGCCAACAAGGAGACCGACAAGTCGCTGATCTCCATGATCAAGAAGGAATACCGCGACGAGAAGGCCGTCCGCAGCGCGATCAACCGCCTCTGCGACGGTGAATTCCGCATCATCGGCGACGGCTCCGAGGAGCCCGCTGAAACGGAGACGGAGAACGCCTGAAAAATAACTGACATGCTGAAAGCCGGTGGAAACCCCGGCGTTTTCGGCTTATCCGGGAAAGGAGGCGAGCGCCTTGCAGAGTGAGTACGCATCTGTGTATATCCTCGACGTGCCGTTCCACGCGGACAGCGCGTACGACTATTATATCCCCGCACCGCTTGCGGGGCAGGTCGCGGCCGGCATGCTCGTCGCCGTTCCCTACGGACGGCAGAACCGCCGCATGACGGCGGCCGTCGTCGAAGTCCGCGGCACGACCGCGCTCGAGGAAGTGAAGCCGATCTTCGGTGTCGTTTCCGACGGCGTTCTGCTCTCGGACGAGGCGATCCGGCTCGCACTCTTTATGAAGGAGCATACGCTCTGCACGTTCGGCGATGCCGTCCGTGCGATGATCCCCTCCGCCGCGATCTCCAAAGTGACGGATTTCTACGCCGTGTCCGACACTGCGCCGGAACATATGAGGGGAGACCTTGCCGAAAAGCTCTCCGAAAAAGCGCTGTTTCTGCTGACGTTCATCCGCTCGCGCGGCAAGACGTCGCTCTCGCGCATCCGCGCCGAATTCGGCGAGGACACGGACGAGCTGCTCGCGGCGCTGCTCCGCGAGAAGTGCATCGTCCGCATCCGCGAAAGCGCGGAGGCGGGCTCCAACGTCCGCTTCACGACGTACGTCTCGCTCGCCGCTCCGGCGGAGGAGATCGAGAACATCCTTTCGGGCTGCGCGAAGACGAAGCTCCGCAGCGCGGCACAGATCGAGGTGCTCAAAACGCTGCTCGCGAACGGCCGGCTCCGCGACGGGGAACTGTTCGCCATGAGCCGCGAGAACGCGACGCGCGTCCACCTCGCGGCGCTCGAGAAGAAGGGGCTCGTCCGGCTCGAAAAGGAGCCGCTCTACCGCAACCCGTACGCCGCGTCCGGCATGGCGCAGAAAGAAAACGTCCTCTCGAACGAGCAGTCGGCGGCTTACGAAACGCTCGCGGCGCTCGCCGACAGCGGCGAAGCGAAGGCGGCGCTGCTCCACGGCGTGACCGGCTCCGGCAAGACCGCCGTGATCCGCGCGATGATCGACCACGTGACGGCCTCCGGCCGCGGGGTGATCGTCCTCGTGCCGGAGATCGCCCTGACGCCGCAGACCGTCGGCATCTTCGTCGGCTGTTACGGCGACAGAGTCGCCGTGATCCATTCCGGCCTTTCCGCCGGGGAACGCTTCGACGCGTACCGCCGCATCAAAGACGGACTTGCCGACGTCGTCATCGGGACAAGGTCGGCCGTGTTTGCGCCGCTGCCGCGCCTCGGCATGATCGTCATCGACGAGGAGCAGGAGCACACCTATAAATCCGATACCAATCCGAAATATGCCGCTCACGACGTGGCGCGTTTCCGCGCGGCCGAGCACGGGGCACTCATGCTCCTCGCCTCCGCGACGCCGTCGCTGGGCAGTTACTATAAAGCGAAGACCGGCGTCTACACGCTGGTGCAGCTCCGCGAACGCTACGGCGGCGCGAAGCTTCCGGAGGTGCGCGTGGCCGACATGCGGGAAGAGATCCGCTCCGGCAATCTCTCGCCCGTCGGCGAGACGCTCGCACAGTCACTCCGCGAAACGGTCGGCGGCGGCCGTCAGGCGATCGTTTTCCTCAACCGCCGCGGCTATAACAGCTTCATCACCTGCCGCGCCTGCGGCGAGAACGTCCGGTGCCCGAACTGCTCGGTGTCGCTGACCTATCACACGCGCCGCGCGATTGATGACGGTGACGAGGAGGGCTACCTCCGCCGCCGCATGGCGAGCGGCATCCTCGCCTGCCACTACTGCGGCTACCGCACCCGCGTGCCCGCGACGTGTCCCTCGTGCGGAAGCGATCATTTCGCTTTCATGGGCTACGGGACGCAGCGCGTCGAGGAGGAACTGAACGGGATCCTGCCGGAGAAGCGCGTCGTCCGCATGGACATGGATACGACGAGCGGCAAGTTCGCCCACGAGGCGATCCTGTCCGGCTTCCGGAGCGGCGAGACCGACGTCCTCGTCGGCACGCAGATGGTGACGAAAGGGCACGACTTCCCGCGCGTCACGCTCGTCGGCGTATTGAACGCCGATTCTTCGCTCTATCTCGATGACTTCCGCGCGTCGGAGCGCACGTTCGCCATGCTGACGCAGGTGGTCGGCCGCGCCGGGCGCGGCAGCGATCCGGGCGTCGCCGTCGTGCAGACGATGAACCCCGGCTCCGAGGTGATCGCGCTTGCCGCGAAGCAGGATTACGAAGCGTTCTACGAACGCGAGATCCGCATCCGGCGAGCTTTGACCTTCCCGCCGTTCTGCGACATCGCCGTGGTCACGCTCTCGTCCGCCGACGAAACGCTCGTCGGACAGTCGTCCGTCCGGCTCTCCGCGTGGATCCGCGAGGCACTCCGGACGAAATACGTCGACGTTCAGACGGTCGTCTTCGGCCCGTTCGAGGCACCGGTCTACAAGGTGCAGAACAAGTGCCGGATGCGCCTCGTCGTCAAATGCAAACTCAACCGCAAAAGCCGCGCGATGTTCGCCGATCTCCTCACCGAGTTCGGCCGCTCCGGCGGCAAACGCCTCACCGTCAGCGTGGACTTCAACCCGTCGTCGGTGTGACGCTCTCAGAAAGGAAGTAAAAACATGGCTGTACTGAACATTGTCAAAGAGGGCGACCCCACGCTGCGCAAGGTCTGCCGTCCCGTCACTGAGATCACGCCGCGTATCCTTACGCTGCTTGACGATATGAAAGACACGCTCCACCGCGCGAACGGCGTCGGCCTTGCCGCGCCGCAGGTCGGCGTGCTTCGCCGCATCGTCCTCGTCGAGTGCGAGGAGGGGGATCTTATCGAACTCATCAACCCCGAGATCATCGAGCGTTCGGACGAGATCCAGGAGGAGGTCGAGGGCTGCCTCTCGATCCCCAATCGTTGGGGCATCACGCGCCGTCCGGCGCGCGTCACCGTCCGCGCGATGGATCGTACCGGTAAGACGTTCACCGTTTCCGGCGAAGACCTCAAGGCACGTGCGTTCTGCCATGAGATCGACCACCTCGACGGCATTCTGTTCACCGACCGCACGATCCGGTATCTCGATCCGGACGAGATCGGTTAAAGAAAGGTACCGTTTGCGATGAGAGTCATGTTCATGGGCACGCCGGACTTCTCCGTGGAAGTTCTCCGCGCGCTGACCGGGAGCCGTCACGAGGTCGTCGCCGTCGTGACGCAGCCCGATAAACCGAAAGGACGCGGATATCAGCTCGCGCCGCCGCCCGTCAAGGTTTTCGCACTGGAAAAGGGACTTCCCGTGTACCAGCCCGCGACGCTCCGGGACGAGGCGTTTGCCGAGTTGCTCCGCGAGACGGCGCCCGATGTCATCGTCGTTGCCGCCTACGCGAAGATTTTGCCGAAGTCCGTCCTTGACGCGCCGCGTTACGGCTGCGTCAACGCGCACGCCTCGCTCCTGCCGCGCCACCGCGGCGCCGCCCCGATCCAGCGGGCGATCATCGAGGGAGACGCCGAGACCGGCGTTGTCGCCATGCAGATGGCGGAGGGGCTCGATACGGGAGACATGCTCGTTACGGGCCGCGTGCCGATCCTGCCGGAGGACAATTTCGAAACGGTGCACGACAAGCTCGCCGCCATCGGCGGGAAGGTCATTCTTGACGCGCTTGACGCGCTCGAAAGCGGCACCGCAAATCCCGTAAAACAGGACGATTCGCTGGCGACGTACGCCGCCAAGATCACGAAAGAGGACTGCGTCCTCGATTTTACGAAGCCGCCGCGTGAGGTGCTCGACCGCATCCGCGGGCTCTCGCCCGTGCCGCTCGCGTTCTGCAAAACGCCGGACGGCAAACTCTTCAAGATCGGTGCGGCGCATCTCGTGCCCGGTACGACGAACGCGGCGTCCGGCACCGTTTTGTCGCTCTCCCGCGGGGAGATCACCGTCGCCGTCGGCGGCGGGATGATCGCGCTCACGAGCGTGCTCCCGGAGGGCAAACGCATGATGAGCGCCGCGGACTGCATCAACGGCCGGCGCGTCGCCGTCGGCGATATTCTGGCTTGAATTTTTACGGAAGGGAGTGACCGCCGTGGCAGACGGAAAAATGAATACGAACCCGCGCGCCCTGGCGATGCGCTCGCTTCTCTCGACCGAGCGGGACGGCAAATACGCCAACCTCGAAGTTTCCGCGATCCTTGACCGCTCGCGCATGAGCGACGCAGACCGGGGACTCTATACCGCGCTCGTCTACGGCGTCATCGAGCGGACGGTCACGCTCGACGAGATCATCTCGCAGTACGCGAAGCGGCCGCTCGCGTCGCTCGATGCCGAGGTGCGGTGCGCGCTCCGGCTAGGGCTTTATCAGCTTCTATATATGGATAAAATTCCGCCGCACGCCGCCGTTTCGGAGAGCGTGGAACTCGTCGGCGGACCCGCGCGCGGCTTCGTCAATGCGGCGCTGCGCTCGTTCCTCCGCGCCGGGATGAAGTTCGACCTTCCCGCGGAGGAGGATACCGTTCGGTATCTTTCGGTGAAATACAGCTGTCCCGAGGGGCTCTGTGCCCTCTGGCTCGATCAGTACGGCAGGGAGACGGCGGAGCAGATCCTTGCGTCATCCCTTGACCGCTCTCACGTCAGCGTCCGCGTCAACACGCTCCGGACGAGCCCGGAACGGCTTGCCGATGCGCTCCGCGCAAAAGGCGAGACGGCAGGGCCGTCGCCGCTTTCGGACGATATGCTGCGGCTTTCCTCCGCGAAAGTCGCCGTTTCGGACTTTGCCGCCGATTGCTTCGTCGAGGATGAGGCGTCGCGGCTTGCCGTGTGCCTCCTCGGTGCAAGACCGGGTGAGCTGGTCGTCGATACCTGCGCCGCGCCCGGCGGCAAGAGCTTTTCGCTCGCGCTGGACATGCGGAACGAGGGGCGCGTCTGTTCCTTTGATCTCCACGCGAACAAACTGTCGCTCGTGCGCCGCGGCGCCGAACGTCTCGGCATTTCGATCATTGAAACCGAAGCGCGCGACGCGCGCGAGCCGCGGGAAGATCTCGTCGGAAAAGCCGACCGCGTCCTCTGTGACGCGCCGTGCTCCGGCTTCGGCGTCATCGCCAAGAAGCCCGACGTCAAATACCGCCCGATCGAGGCGGCGATGGCGCTGCCCGCCGTGCAGCTCGCCGTTCTCCGCGGCGCCGCCGCATATGTGAAACCCGGCGGCCGGCTCGTCTACTCGACCTGCACGCTGAACCGGGCGGAGAATGAGGACGTCGTCCGTGCGTTCCTCGCGGAGCGTGACGATTTTGCACTTGCGGTTCCCGAAATTGATCTCGGCGGCTGCCGGATCACAGACGGCGCGATGGTGACGTTTCTCCCGCACGAGACCGGGACGGACGGCTTCTTTGCGGCGTTGCTCGAAAGACGGAGGCATGCGGAATGAGTGATGTTCTTTCTTTCCCGAAGACGCCGGAGGGTGCCGTCGATCTTCTGTCGATGACGCCGTCGGAACTCGAAGCGTTCGTTCTGTCGCTCGGCGAGCCGCGCTACCGTGCGGAGCAGCTTTTCATCTGGATGCACCGCGGTACGGAATTTTCCGAGATGAACAATCTTCCGAAAGCGTTCCGCGAGAAGATCGCCGCGGCGGCGGAATACCGCCTGCCGAAGATCGAGCAGAAGTTCGTTTCGGCGAAGGACGGCACGATCAAGTATCTGTTTGCTCTGCCGGACGGCGAGTGCGTCGAGAGCGTCTTCATGCGCTACGAGCACGGCAACACGATCTGCGTTTCGTCCCAGGCGGGCTGCCGCATGGGCTGCCGCTTCTGCGCGTCCACGCTGACGGGCCGCGTGCGCAACCTCTGCGCGTCCGAGATTCTCGGACAGGTGATCGTCGCGTCGCGCGACACCGGCGAACGCATCGGCGGCGTCGTCATGATGGGCATCGGCGAGCCGCTCGACAACTATGACAACGCGGTGCGTTTTCTGCACCTTGTTTCCGAGGAAAAAGGCCTCGGCATCGGTCTGCGCCACATCTCCGTTTCGAGCTGCGGTCTTGCCGACGGTATCCGGCGTCTCGCCGGAGAGAACCTGCCCGTGACGCTTTCGCTGTCGCTCCACGCGACGACGGACGAGAAGCGCTCGGCATTGATGCCGGTCAACAAGCGCTATCCGCTTCGCGAGGTGCTCGGCGCGTGCCGGTACTATTTTGAGAAGACCGGGCGACGCGTCTCGTTCGAGTACACGCTGATCGCGGGGCAGAACGACACGAAAGAGGAAGCCGAGGCGCTGGCAAAACTGCTCCGGCGCGAGGTCGGCTCCGTCGTCCACGTCAATCTTATCATGCTCAACGAGGTCAAAGAAACGGGCCTCAAAACGACGTCCCGGCAGAGCGCGGAGCAGTTCCGCGACACGCTCACCCGGCTCGGCGTCACCGCGACGATCCGCCGCCGCCTCGGCAGCGACATCGACGCGTCCTGCGGTCAGCTCCGTCTCCGCCGCCTCGAAGCGGCAGAGCAGCGGGAGCCGTGACCGATCCGAAACCGATTTATCAGTCTCTGCGGCGCCCACGGCGCCGACCTTTCAGGAGGTGCGATCCATGATCTCGTGCGGAAAAAGTGACATCGGCCGCAAACGTTCCGAAAATCAGGACTCCTATCTGATCCGGACGTATGCGCCTGAGATCGTCCTTGCCGTCGTCTGCGACGGTATGGGCGGTGTGCACGGCGGACGCGAAGCCAGCCGTATCGCGGCGGAGCGGTTCGCTTCCTTTATCGACGCCTTTTTCGCGGCGGCGGAAGCGCCTGCGGCCGTTTCCGGCCATGCCGTTCTGTCGGCGCTGACGGAAGCCGTCTTTGAGGCGAACGAGGCCGTCCTCGCGCGAACGAAGGAGGACCCGTCGCTGCGCGGCATGGGCACGACGCTCGTCTCGACGCTCCGCGTCAGCGGCGTCGCCTACACGGTCAACGTCGGCGACAGCCGGCTCTACCGCGTTTCCTGCGGCACGGCGGAGCAGATCACGAAGGATCATTCGCTTGTGCAGTACCTTGTCGATATCGGCCGGCTGACGCCTGAGGAGGCGGCGACCGCGCCGAACCGCAACATCATCACGAAAGCCGTCGGCACCGGCGCCTCGATCGAGCCCGACACCTTCGTGACGCTCGTCGGCGTGGGAGACGTTCTGCTCCTTTGCTCCGACGGCCTTTCCGGGCAGCTTTCCCCCGAAACGATCGCGTCCGTCCTGACGTTCCCCGAAGGGGTGCAGTCGGAGGAAAACGCGCTGTCGTCCCTTGCCGAACTGATCCGCCTCGCGAACGAGCAGGGCGGGCCGGACAACATCACGGCGGTCCTTGTCGCCGACTGACGGGCTGATCCCGGAAAAAGGAGTATTACCGAATGGAATCATCATACGAAAGATATATAGGACAGGTCTTTGACGGCCGGTACCGGATCGAAAAGATCGTCGGTGTCGGCGGCATGGCCGTCGTCTTCAAAGCGGTCGATCAGCTCATGCATCGCGACGTCGCGGTCAAGGTGCTGAAGGACGAGGTCGCTTCGGACGACGCTTCCGTCCAGCGGTTCATCAACGAATCCAAGGCCGTCGCGATGCTTTCCCATCCGAATATTGTCAGCATCTACGACGTTTCGATGACGTCGGAACTGAAATATATCGTTATGGAGCACATCGACGGCATCACGCTGAAAAGTTATATGAACCGCCGCGGCCCGCTCCCCTACGAGGAGATCCTCAGCTATTCCGAGCAGATCCTCTCGGCGCTCGAACACGCGCACGAGAAGGGCATCGTCCACCGCGACATCAAGCCGCAGAATATCATGCTCCTCAAAAACGGACAGATCAAGGTGACGGACTTCGGTATCGCCAAACTTCCGAACGCGGAGACCGTGACGATGACCGATAAGGCGATCGGCACCGTGTTCTATATCAGCCCGGAGCAGGCGAGCGGCCACACGATCGACGCGCGCTCCGACCTTTACTCTACGGGTATCCTGATGTACGAAATGGCGTCGGGACAGCTGCCGTTCAATGCGGAAAACCCCGTGACCGTCGCGATGATGCAGATCAGCGAGACGGC
This sequence comes from Clostridia bacterium, assembly GCA_024404475.1. GTDB lineage: Bacteria > Bacillota > Clostridia > Oscillospirales > CAG-272 > JAKSPV01. The sequence continues at coordinate 12,827 of JAKSPV010000016.1, forward strand.
GAAGCCGCTCTCCGAACTCGGCGTCAATGTGCCGAAGGGTCTCGAGCAGGTCGTTTCGCTCGCCATGGAAAAGGACCCGAACGACCGCTACCAGAGCGCGACGCAGATGCTGCGCCATATCCGCCGTCTGCGTGAAAACCCGCGCGTCTTCTTCATGATGCGCCGCCGCAAGCAGGAGGCGAAGGCGAAGAAAACGGTCGCCCCCGGCATGGGAGACGACAGCCATTCGATGCTGCCGATCGTGCTCGGCGTTTTTATCGCATTCTTTGTGATCGCGGCCGCTTGCGGTGTGATCCTTTTGCAGCGGCTGATGTCAACGGATGAGGATGTCGGTTTCCAGGAGATCTCCGTCGTGCAGTTCGTCGGACGCTACTATTCCGATGATCTTGAGGCGTATTTCGAGAATTCCGATATCTATGAACTCGAAGAAGTCACTTACGCATACAGCGCCGATGTTTCCGCCGGCTATATCATCGAGCAGACGCCGGCGGCGAATTCGACGCGCAAGGTGTACAGCGGCACGCAGAAATGCCGCGTTTCCCTTGTCATCAGTACGGGCGCCGAAATGCTCAAACTTGATGACTATACGATCTGCGACTACCGCGACGTCCGCACCAAGCTGACGCGCTCCGGTCTGCAGTATAAGATCGTCTGGGAGTACAGCGACACGGTACAGCGCGGCAGCGTCATCCGCACGACGCCCGTTGCCGGCGCCACGGTCAAGATCAATACCGAAGTGACCGTCTACGTGTCGAACGGCCCCGCCGAGGGAACGATCCCCGTCGGCAGCTTCGTCGGCATGTCCGAGGCGGAAGCGCTTCTTTCGCTGATCACGAACGGCCTTGCCGTCGGAAGCGTCCTCTATGTTCCGTCGGATACTATCCCGTCCGGCACGGTGATCTCGCAGTCGCCGGAGCCCGGCTCGTTCGCCGCGCGGAACGCGAAGATCAGCTTTGTTGTCAGTTCCGGTCTGGCACCGATCATCATGCCCGATTTCGAAGGTCAGGAGCCGATCGCCGTGCGCGATATGCTCGGTCTCCTCGGCTTCACGTCCATCCGGACGCTCGAGGAATACAGTGATATCGCGGCGGGCTGCGTCATCCGCACCGATCCGCCGGCAGGTACCGAATGCAAGCCGACCGATACGGTCACGGTCTACGTCTCGCTCGGTGTGGAACACGTTATGATCGACGTCGCCGGTCAGGCGTTCGATGCGGCGAAAGCCGCACTTGACGAGGCGGGTATCCCGTTCGTCGTCCAGACCGTTGCCACCGACCGCGTTCCCGCGGATATCGTCCTCAGCACCGATCCCGTCGCGGGTACCGACATCGACGAGGGGACCACGGTCACGCTGTTCGTCAGCGTGCCGCTGCCCGTCACGGAGCCGCCGGATACCGAACCGCCGGCCACGCAGCCGCCCGTAACGGAACCGGATCCCGACAAGACGCCGCTCCGGATGCCCGACCTCGCCGGAAAGACGCTGGATGAGGCAAAGGCGGCGCTGGATGCGCTCGGTCTTACGCTCGGCGCCATCGAGTATACGGCGTCCGACACACCGGCCGATCTCGTTGCCTATACCGCGGCGGCGGCGGGCGATACCGTTTACGAGGGCGATTCGATCACGTTGTATATCAGCACCGGTCCCGCGGCCTGACCGCGGACGGAAGGAGATTTGATCTTGCAGGCATTGGAAGGCATCATCACGAAAGGCGTGGGCGGGCTCTATGAAGTCCGCCCTCTTTCCGCACCCGCGGAGAGGATTTACCTCTGCCGCGCGCGCGGTGTTTTCCGTCATGAAAAGCTGACGCCCCTGCCGGGCGATACCGTCTCTATCGTGCCGGCGGAGGAGGGAAGCGACGAGTACGTGATCGACGTGATCCTCCCGCGCCGCTGTGCGCTGATCCGCCCCGCCGTCGCCAACCTCACGCACCTGTTCGTCGTGATTCCCGCGGCACGGCCGGAGCCCGACCTCCTCACCGCGGATAAACTGATCTCGATCGCGGAATACTGCGGCATCGAGCCCGTCGTCGTCGTCAGCAAGGCCGATCTTGCACCCGATAAGGCGGAGGAGATCCTTGCGGCGTACCGTCTCGGCGGTTTTGACGCCTTTGCGCTCAGCGCCGTCTCCGGCGATGGCATTCCCGCGCTCGACGAATACATACGCGTCCTCGGCACGGACGGAAAGACCGCCGTCGCCGCTTTTGCAGGCGCCTCCGGCGCGGGAAAGTCCACGCTGCTCTCGCGTCTCTTCCCGGAAATGCATTTTGCCACCGGCTCCGTCAGCCGCAAGACCGAGCGCGGCCGCCATACGACGCGCGAGGTCGAACTCTTTCCAGCGGGCGGCGCCGTCATGGTCGCCGACACGCCCGGTTTCTCCATGCTCGATTTCACGCGGTTCAATTTCTACCCGTCCGCGGCGCTGCCGCTGACGTTCCGGGAATTCGTTCCGCATTTAGGCAACTGCCGATATACGAAGTGCACGCACACGAAAGAAGAGGACTGCGCCGTCCTCGCGGCGGTGAGCCGCGGCGAGATCAGCCGCTCGCGCCACGCGAGCTACTGCGCGCTGTTCGAGGATTTCCGGCAGAAGCCGGACTGGAAACGCCGTCAGGAGGGGATGCTCAATGAGTAAGGTACGCCGTGCCGTGATCTTTACCGGCGGCGACGCCGATCTGTCGCTCCTTCCGCCGGAGGCGTTTTCCGCCGACTTCGTCGTCGCCGCAGACTGCGGCATGAAAAAGGCGCTTGCCGAAAATGTAACGCCCGACCTCCTCGTCGGGGACTTCGATTCGATGACGATCCCGCCGGAATACGCCGCCGTCCCCGTCTGCCGGATGCCGGCGGAGAAGGACGAGACCGACACGATGACCGCGATCGAACAGGCGATCGGCGCGGGCTGCGCGGAGATCCTTGTCGTCGGCGGGACGGGCGGACGGCTCGACCATACGCTCTCGAACGTCTTTCTGCTCGAATCGCTCCGTGACCGGGGCATCACCGTTACGATGACGGACGGCCGCAGCACGGCGCGCTTTATCCGCGATGAGACGGTCATGCTCCCGCGGCGCGGCTTCCGTTATTTCTCGCTTTTCGCCGTGGATGAATGCACGGTGACGGTGCGGGGCGCGAAGTACCCGCTGGAGAACGCCGTGCTCCGCCGCACACGGCCGTACGCCGTCAGCAACGAGATCGCCGGCGATGAGGCCGAGATCACCGTCCGGGGCGGGGTACTGCTCCTCGAATCCGACAGGATCACCGAATGATCTCCCTCGCATATACTGTACTGAACACAGTTATGTGGGAGGGATCAGTTTGAAGATTGTCATCTGGAAAAGTCCGCGTGCGCTCGTGCCGCTGCTCCGCCGCCTGTTTCGTATGGGGACGTCCGGCAGGGAGACCCGCTGACGTATAGACAAAGAAAAGAGACTGCCGCGGCAGTCCCTTTTTCGTATTCAGAGGTAACTTTTGAGGCGCTCGGCTTCCGAGCGCTCGTAGGCGACGACGCGGCGGGCAAAGGAAGAAACTTCGCTGTCGCAGCCGGCTTTTTCGCATTTGCAGATCTCTCCGTCGAGCTGATCGGCGCCCATGTGATTGCCCTCGATCAGCATTTCGGCGATGTGGCCGGACGACGAATCGACCAGCGTGTTCATCGCGATGCCCATTTTTGCGCTGAGCTTCTTGTGCGCGGCGAGCTGCTGCGGGCGGATGCCGCGGTCGTTCATCATGCCGGCGGCCTCGGACGTGTAGCGCCCGTAACATTCGATCTCGGACGTCGCGTCGGTGAGGAGCCGCTTGTCTTCGATTTTCGGGATGACGTCGGCGACGCTCTCCGTCCCCATCTGTACGTTGCGGTAGATCTCGCAGAGAAGTTCCTCCGTGGGATCCGGTTTTTTCGTTTCCATCGTAAATCCTCCGTGTGGTTTGCCGATAGTATGCTCCGGCGCGGCGCGGAATATGCTTGACACGCGTGCGAAAATGTGCTATGATAAGCGGACAGAATACAGAGGGTTATTGAAGCGGTCATAACCGACTGACGCCGTGCGTCAGTCCGCGGTCTTGAAATCTGATTGAGTTCATCACTTGCCCGGTCGCGAAATCTCCGATTTTCTCTCGTAATCTCGCGTTTCCTGCGTTTTTTGCGA
>JAKSPV010000017.1 GCA_024404475.1 Clostridia bacterium
AGGCAGTCTTTTGTGTTTTGTTCAGCGGTCCTCGCGGAAGTAGGACATACCGAGGAATGCCGGCGGCTGGTTTTCTTTCTTGCCGCGGATGCTCGTGATGATCAGGACGATGATCGTGACGACGTACGGCAGCATTTTGAGCAGCGGCTTGGCAGCCATGCTGGATTTGAGGAAGGACAGCCACGGGATCGAGGCGAGGATGTTGGAACAGTTGAAGAGGAAGCCAAAGAGAATCGAGCCGATGATGGAGAGCGCGGGCTTCCAGAGGGCGAAGATGACGAGCGCGATCGAGAGCCAGCCGAATGCTTCGATGCTCTTGTACGCTTCGTTCGAGCCCATGTAGTCGATGACGTAGTAGAAGCCGCCGAGCCCTGCGATACCGGCACCGATGCAGGTGGCGCGGTACTTATAGCGCGTGACGTTGATACCGACCGCGTCTGCCGTCGCCGGGTTTTCGCCGACGGCGCGGAGGTTGAGACCGAGCTTCGTCTTATAAAGGACGATCGTGGAGACGATCGCCACGACGATCGCGAGGAAGAACAGAACGCCGACGAGCTGGAGCGAGTCTGTACGATCCGCGAACGGCGCGCGGAAATACTTGACCGGCGTGTAGAGGTACTTCGACGGATCGAAGTGCATCATGAGCGTCATGTTGAGGCCGGAGCCGAACGTCGTCATGGCAAGGCCGGTCACGTTCTGGTTGGCGCGGAGCGTAACGGTCAGGAAACTGTAGATCGCGCCCATCAGCGCCGCCATGAGGAACGCGGCGAGCGTGCCGCCGATGACAAGAAGTGCGGGCGGCAGTTTGCCGAAGAAAATGTTGAGGAAGAGGCAGCCGCCGGTACCGCCCATGCACATGATGCCGGGGATACCGAGGTTCAGGTGGCCGACCTTTTCGGTGATGATCTCACCGGTCGAGCCGTAGATGAAGATCGCGCCGAACGCGATGGAGTCGATCAGGAAAGCAAGCCACGGATTCATGCGTTATTCTCCTTTCCCTCCTGCTTGGATTTGCGGAAGTGCAGTTCGTAGGTGAGGAAGAACTCACAGCCGATGACAAAGAACAGCGTGAGGCCGACGAAGATATCGGCAAGCGAGCCGGAGACGTTGAAGATCGAGGTGATCTCTGCGGCGCCGCGCTGCAGGAACACGACGAGAGCGGAGGTCAGTACCATGAATGCGGGAGAGAACTTGGCGAGCCAGGAGACCATGATCGCGGTGAAGCCCTTGCCGCCGACGGACGTCGGGGAGACGGACTGGTTGATGCCCGCGCCGATCAGGAAGCCGGCGAAGCCGCAGAGCGCGCCGGAAAGGAGCATCGTGCGGATGATGACCTTTTTCACGTTGATGCCGATGTACTTTGCGGTGTTGACGCTTTCGCCGACGACCGAGATCTCATAGCCGTGCTTCGAGTAGTTGAGGTAGACGTAGATGAGGACGGTCAGGATCGCCGTCAGGATGATGACGGGCAGGTTGGCGTTTCCGGCGATCGCGGGCAGAGCGCCGTGCGACTGCTTCGGCATGACCTGCGAACCGTTCGTGATCCAGAGCGAAAGGAAGAAGGAAACGAGGAACGTCGCGATGTAGTTCATCATCAGCGTGAACAGCGTTTCGTTCGTGCCCCAGATCGCCTTGAAGAACGCAGGGATGAGGCCCCAGATCGCACCGGCGACAACGGCGCTGAGCAGCATAATAAGAAGGAGGACGGGCTCGGAGAAGATCCCGCCGAACTTGAAGGCAATGCCTTCCGCCGCGAGGATACCGACGAGCACCTGGCCCTCGGCGCCGATGTTCCAGAACTTCATTTTGAAGGCGGGCGTGATGGCGAGCGAGATGCAGAGCAGTACGGAGAGGTCTCGCAGCACACGCCAGACGATGTTGATTGTCTTGAAGCTGCCGTCGATGAAGCACTTGTAGAAGCGGCCGAGCTTTGCGGGATTTTCCCCGATCGAGGGGATCAGCACCATGGCGAGCAGACCGCAGAGGACGAACGCCGCCACGATGGCGACGGCACGGGCGAGGATCTTTTTCCACGTGGAAATATCCGTCCGCTTGGTGATATGGAACAGGGGCTCTTTGACAGCCGCGGTCGGTTTATCAGCCATTGTTCCCGTCCTCCTTTTCTGTCTTTTTCGTCATCAGATAGCCGATCTCCTCCTTGGTGGTCGTCCGGGCGTCCACCGTGGCGGCGATGCGGTTGGTATTCATGACAAGGATCCGGTCGCAGAGCGCGATCAGAACGTCGAGGTCCTCGCCGACGAAGATGACGGCGGTGCCTTTTTTCTTCTGGTCGTCCAGAAGGTTGTAGATCAGATACGACGAGTTGATGTCGAGGCCTCTGACGGGGTAAGCCGCCATGAGCACCTTCGGCGCATACGCGATCTCGCGGCCGACCAGCACCTTCTGCACATTGCCGCCGGAGAGGCGGCGGACGGGCGTCTCGACGCCCGGCGTGACGACGTCGAGGTCTTCCACGATCTCTTCGGCAAGCTTATGCGGGTTCTTCCGGTCGAGGAAGAACGGCACGCCCTTGCGGTAGCTGCGGAGCATCATGTTGTCGGTGAGGTCCATGTTACCGACGAGGCCCATGCCGAGACGGTCCTCCGGTACGAACGAGAGCCGGATGCCGAGCTCGCGGATCTGGAGCGGGTCCTTGCCGACAAGACTCATGGGCTCGTCCTCGTTGAAGAGGACTTCGCCGGCGTTGACCTTTTTCTTGATATCGTGCGGCATCATGCCGGTGAAATCGACCGGATTGCCGTCCTTGTCATGGAACTTGCCCTCTTTCTCCATTTTGACGACTTCCTTGTACGTCTTATGGGTAAAGGAAACGGGCTGATCCTTCTTCGGGCGGATGAACGTGATCTCGCCGCTGTCGATCTTCTGCAGACCGGCGATCGCTTCGAGCAGTTCCTTCTGGCCGCTGCCGGCGATGCCTGCGATACCGAGGATCTCGCCGCCCCTTGCGGTGAAGGAGACGTCGTCGATGACCTTGATGCCCTCTTCGTTGTAGGCGTTGAGCCCCTCGACGATCAGCCGGTCTTTCGGATCCGTGACATCGGAGCGGTCGATGTTGAGCGTGACCTTCTTGCCGACCATCATCTCGGTCAGCTCGGATTCATTCGTGTCCTTTGTCAGAACGGTGCCGATGTGCTCGCCCTTGCGGAGCACGGAAACGCGATCGGAGACCGCGAGCACCTCGTTCAGCTTATGGGTGATGATGATGATGGACTTGCCGTCCTTCTTCATCGCGCGCATGACGGAGAAGAGTTTTTCCGTCTCCTGAGGCGTCAGAACGGCGGTCGGCTCGTCGAGGATGAGGATATCGGCGCCGCGGTACAGCACCTTGATGATCTCGACCGTCTGCTTCTCGGAGACGGACATATCGTATATTTTCTTTTTCGGGTCGATGTGGAAGCCGTATTTGTCGGCGATCTCCATGACGCGCTTGTTGACGGCGTTCATATCGAACTTTTTCTCGTCTTTCAAGCCGAGGATGATGTTTTCCGCGGCCGTGAAGATGTCCACCAGTTTGAAGTGCTGGTGGATCATGCCGATATTGTGGTCGAACGCGTCCTTCGGAGAGGCGATCACGACGGGCTGCCCGTCGATAAAAATCTCGCCTTCGTCCGGAAAATAGATGCCGGACAGCATGTTCATCAGCGTCGTTTTGCCGCTGCCGTTTTCGCCGAGCAGCGACAGGATCTCACCGCGGTACACGATCAGATCTACGTTCTTATTGGCGACCACCTTGGAGCCGAAACGTTTGGTAATGCCGCGCATTTCAAGCGCAATTTCGTTTGCCATGAAAGTCCTCCGGAAAAGGATTTGAGTCTGTCGCGGAAACGTTCAAAAGTTCAGAAAAGAGCCGTGCTGTTGCACAGGGCTCTTTTGTCAGCTTTTGAAAAACAAAAGGGGAAGGCGGGGGAAAGATCCCCCGCCTTTCCGGGTTTGCAAATTAACCGAAATTGACGTTGAGCAGTTCGATACCGTCGATCTGGACATCGAAGTACGGAGCGGAACGGAACTCGGATTCATGGAAGTAGCCGTCTTTGACCACCTCGGTGTCAGGCGTGTAATCGGCGTCGGTGTCAACGTCTGCCATGTAGCTGTCAAGAGCAGCGCCGTTCACGGTGATGAAGCCGGCGGTAGCAGTATCGAAGACATGGAGCGTGCCGGCCCTCATAGCAGCGGTAGCGGCCTCGATGGCAGCCACGGTGCCCTCAGCGGCAACGTTGGTGTTGACGTCGGTCAGAACGACGGAGCCGGTCTCGATGGTGCCGGTCCAGTCGGTAGCGATCGCCTCACCGGCCTTGGACTGGTTGATGATGTACTTGAAGTACGGAGCCCAGTCGATACGGGAGGAAACGATGAACGTGTTCGGGCAGGCAGCGAGCGTGGAGCCGTTGTAGGAGATGTTCGGGATACCGGCGTTTTCGCATGCGGTCGGAGCGCCCATGGAGTCAGCGTGCTGGGAGATGAGGTCGCAGCCGGCAGCGATCAGCGCCTCGGCGGCGGACTTCTCTTCGACTTCGTTATACCAGGAACCGGTGAACTGGACCTTCATCTGGACGTCCGGGCAAACGGACTTAGCGCCGAGGTAGAAGGAGGTGTAACCGGAAAGAACTTCTGCGTAAGTGAACGCACCGACGTAACCCATCATCGGGACTTCGCCCTTCAGCTGGCCGGCGGCTTTGATCTCATTGAGCTTCATGCCTGCGGCGATGCCGGCGAGGTAACGGCCTTCATAGATGGAAGCGAATGCGTTGTGGAAGTTGGCAAGGCCTTCGGTGTGCGCCATCGTGCCGGTAGCATGGCAGAATTCGACGCCCGGGTTAGCCTTGGCAACGGGGAGCAGGTAGGTCTCATGACCGAAGGAGTCCGCAAAGATGACTTTGCAGCCGGCTTCGACGAGCTCTTCGGCAGCGTCGGTGCAGGCCTGGCTCTCGGGAATGTTCTTCTTGATGATGACCTGTTCGTCGGAAAGGCCGAGCTGTGCCTTGGCATCCATAATGCCGTTCAGGAAGTTCAGGTCGTAGGTGGAGTTCTCGTCATGGAGAAGGATGATGCCGATCTTGAAGCTGTCGGTCTCATCGGAGCAGGACGCGAGAACGATAGCGGCAGAGAGGATCATGGCCAGCGCGAGAACCAGAGAAAGGATTTTTCTGAGCATTGCTGTTTCCTCCAAAAATAAAAATTATCAAATAAAAGGGGCAAACGAAAAAACGTCTACCCCTCATATTCCGGAAAAGCCGGCCTTACGGCTGCTCATAGTCGGATGATTCACGGTCATCCGGTAGAAACTTCCCGACCGTATTTCGGGAGATATATAAGCGGTATGATATTCAATTATCGGAAACGTCCGAACTGATTTTATTATACCCGAAGCCGCGGGGAAAGTCAAGATTTTTTTCGCTTTTTCCGCACTTTCAGACAAAGATTTTCCCCCTCCGCCGCACCCTGGAAAAAGAAGAAAGGCAGCCCGCGGGCTGCCTTTCTTTTTTGCAAAATCACTCGTCGTCATCGTCGTCGTCATCGTCGTCGTCACGGTCGGGGCGGCGCTGGCTCGGACGGATATCGTCGTCGTCACGCGGCGGGAAACGGTCGGGACGCGCATGGCGTGCCGCACGGTCTTCCTCCTCGCGTCTTCTGACTTCTTCTCTCTGCCGTTCCATTTCCTCGAGGCGGCGGCGGCGCGCTTCGTTCTCCTCATCGGAGACGCGCTTCTTCTCCGCGACCATCGCTTCGAGTTCCTCGAAGGTCGGCTCGCCGTTCATCGCGGCCTCGAACTGTTCCGCATCCATCGTCTCGTTCTTCACGAGGAACGCGGCGATGAAGTGCAGTTTGTCGATGTGCTCGCGGAGTATCGAAAGGGCCATCTGGTGACCGCCCTCGACGATGCGCTTGATCTCCTTGTCGATGAGCGCGGCGGTCTCTTCGGAGTAGTTCTTCTCGCTGGAGAAGTCGCGGCCGAGGAAGACCTCGTCGCTGCTGTGCTCGCTGCCGTAGAGGATCGGGCCGAGCTCGTCGCTCATGCCGTACTTCATGACCATGTTCCGTGCCGTCGCCGTCGCGCGCTGGATGTCGTTCGAGGCGCCGCCGGAAACGTTGCCGAAGATGATCTCTTCGGCGGCTCTGCCGCCGAGCAGTTCGGCGATATCTTCCTGCATTTCGTCCTTGTAGACGGAGAAGCGGTCCTCCACCGGCGGCGTCAGCGTGTAGCCGAGCGCGCGCCCGCTCGGGATGATCGAGATCATCGTGACGGGATCCTGCGTCGGCAGGAAGTGCGCGATGATCGCGTGGCCCGCCTCATGGTAGGCGGTCTTTTTGAGATCTTCGGGTTTGATCTTATGGCGCTTCTGCATACCGACGATCGCCTTCATCATGGCGTCCTCGATATCGGTCATGCCGATCATGGACTTGCCCTTGCGGGCGGCCATCAGGGCGGCCTCGTTCAGAAGGTTCGCGAGATCGGCGCCGGTGAAGCCGACGGTCGTCTGCGCGATACGGTGCATATTGACGGTCTCCTCGAAGGGCTTGCCCTTCGCGTGGACATTCAGGATGTCTTCTCTGCCCTTGAGGTCGGGGTAATCAACGGTGATCTGCCGGTCGAAGCGGCCGGGACGGAGCAGCGCGGGATCGAGGATGTCGGGGCGGTTGGTCGCCGCCATGACGATGACGCCTTCGTTGCCGCCGAAGCCGTCCATCTCGACAAGGAGCTGGTTCAGCGTCTGTTCGCGTTCGTCGTGTCCGCCGCCGAGGCCTGCGCCTCTGTGACGGCCGACCGCGTCGATCTCGTCGATAAAGATAATGGAAGCGGGGTTTTTCTTCGCGGTCTCGAAGAGGTCGCGGACGCGGGACGCGCCCACGCCGACGTACATCTCGACGAAGTCGGAGCCGGAGATCGAGTAGAACGGAACGTCCGCCTCACCGGCGACGGCTCTCGCGAGCAGTGTCTTACCGGTGCCGGGAGGGCCTACGAGCAAAACGCCGTGCGGGATCTTCGCACCGAGCCGCTCGTAGTAACCGGGATCGCGGAGGAATTCGACGATCTCTTCAAGTTCTTCTTTACATTCATCGACACCGGCGACGTCCTTGAAGAACACGCGGTTCTTGTCCGACGCCATCTTGGTGTGTGCGCGGCCGAACGAGTTGATCTTGGAGCCGCGGCCGGTCGTCTGTCCCATGACGTAGAGCAGGAACACGACAAACAGGATTGCAAGGATCAGATACGGCAGGAGCGACACCCACCACGGGATCGTGGTCGGCGCCGGGTAGTCGTACGCCTCGATGATGCCGGCAGCGTACTGCTCGGCGATCGTATCGCCGAGATCGTTGATGAACAGGCCGAGGTCACGGAGTTTGTACTCGACGACCTCCGTCTTTTCGGCGCTCTTGCCGGCGGGGTCTGTCGTCATGACGACGTTCCCGTTTTCGTCGTAGACGCGTTTCTCCATCCGGAGAACGTTCTTGTCGGTCACGACGAACGCCTTGACCTCCCCTTTCTCGAAAGAAGAGATCATCTGGCTGTACATGATGTCGCTCGCAGAGGCGTTCCGGATCATCACGGTGATGGCGATCACCACGGCAACAATCAGAACGATGTAGAACAAAGCGACCTGGACGGTTTTTTTCTTCATTCCGGTCTCCCATCTTCGGTGAGCCGCACCGGCGGCTTCTTATTTTTTATGTGTGTACACTTCCGGGCGCAGAATGCCGATATACGACAGCTCGCGGTACTTTTCGGCGTAGTCGAGCCCGTAGCCGACAACGAATTCGTCGGGGATGACGCGGCCGCAGTAGTCCGTCGTGAATTCGACGGCGCGGCGCGACGGCTTGTCGAGCATCGTCACGGTGCGGATGCTGCGCGCACCCTTGATCGTCAGGTACTCGGTAAGGTATTTGAGCGTCCGGCCGCTGTCCACGACGTCCTCGACGATCAGAACGTTGCAGTCGGAAAGGTCGGGGCGGTGCAGATCTAGCACGATCGTCGGCTTGCCGTTTGAGACGGTGCCGTGGCCGTAGGACGATACCTTCATGAAATCAATTTCCACGGGGAGCGAGATCTTCTTCATGAGGTCGCCCATGAAGACCACGCTGCCCTTGAGGATGCAGAGAAGCAGGAGCTTCCCTTCCATTTTGCTGTAATCGCGGTCGATCTCCGCAGCGATGCGGGTAACGATCTCGTCGATTTCTTCTTCGCTGACAAGGACTTCCTTGACGTCGTTGTCAAGCACGGATCTTGAACGCATAGTCTGTCTCCTTATGTCACTCCGTATCCGGCAGGCCGGAAACGGCAAGTATCATCGGTACGCCTCCGTCGCGGAAGCCGTCCGCCGGCGGATAACCGGGCACCCACACCACCGTGTCGCCGAGGCAGAACAGCGGCAGCGAAAGGCGCTCCTCGGGCGAGAGTTTTTGCTCCGAGAGCATCTTTGTGGCGAGCCGCGTCATCCCGCCGAGGCGGTACGTGTCACCCGGGCGGTACGACCGCACGGATAACTGTCTTGTTATTGTATCAAATTTTGCCGTCGTGTGTATGGCGAATTTGTAAATATTTTGCGCCGCGCCGTCCTCGGGACCGAAGAAAACGGTGTGGCGGGGCGTCCGGACGGATGCGCCGAGCGGAAGCGTCACCGAAAACGGCTCGGGCGAGCCGTCCTCCGGCAGAAGGAACGTGCAGACACCGCCGCTGACGCGGAAGCGCACGGCACCGGGAAGCGACACTTCGGCCGGCCCGTCGCCGCGCCGGACAACTTCGAGGATCGCGTCAAGGTGGCATTTTTCAAGGTACGGCCCGTCCGGGCGCACGCGGTGGTGGAGCAAGAGCAGCATCCGCGAGCCGATCGCCGGATGCGCCAGACGCACATCGGACGCCGCCGCGACGCCTTTTTCAAGCCCGTCGCCGAGCGCTTCTCGCGCCAGCGCCGTCAGACATTCGTCATCCTCCCGGCAGAGCGCGGCGCACCGGAGCGCGGCATCCTCCGGGGACGGCGTGACCTCACGCAGCAGCGGCACGAGCCGTGTGCGGAGGAAGTTTCTCGTATACGCTGCGTCGCCGTTCGTCGAGTCCTCGACGAACGCGATCCCCTCCCCGCGGAGCGTTTCGCGGATCGTGTTGCCGGACAGCGCGAGCAGCGGCCGGACGTAGAAATCCCGCCGTTCGGGGATCCCGGAAAGTCCGTGTGTTCCGCTCCCGCGGAGCAGGTGGAACAGCATCGTCTCGAGGTTGTCGTCCGCGTTGTGCGCGGTGGCGACGAGGACGTTCGTCTGCCCCGCGTCGAGGAGCGTTTTGCGCGTCTCTTCAAAAAAAGCGTATCTTGCCCGTCTGGCGGCCGTTTCGAGACTTTCGCCCGACGCGGCAGCCGCCCCGGGAACGTCTTCCCGCCGGCAGAAAAGCGGCACGCCGAGCCGCTCGCAGAGCGTGCGGCAGAACGATTCGTCCCGGTCTGCCTCCGCGCCGCGGATCATGTGATTCAAATGGGCGGCGGCAACGTGACCGGAGCCGAGGAGCGTCACGAGACGCGTCAGCAAAAAGACGGAATCCGCACCGCCGGAAAGTCCGACGACGACGGTATCCGCCTCCGCAAGTGCCGACTGAAGCGCGGGAGAGATTCCCGGCGCGCTTTGCGTGAGCGTGCCCATGTGAACGTTCCTTTCTGAAAGAGTATCACCGCCGGTCTTTCTTCTCCGCAAGGAGCGAAAGTCCGACGGCACAGCCCGCCGTCAGAAGCATCGCGGCCGCCGCGAGCGTCTCCGTCATTTCGGGGATGCTCCCGAGCAGCGATGCGTCCCCGAGCGTTCCGCACGGGAGACACGACGCGGCCATGTGCGCTATGTACAGGAGCTCGCCGAGCACGGCAACGTACCCAGCGCGCATGAAATTCCAAAGCCATTTTGCCGAAAAACGAAACATCGGGATCGCCTCCGGCAATATTGTACCACGCCGCGCCCTTCCGGTAAAGCGGAAATGAAAGGCGGCGGCGGGAAGAACTGTTACCGCAGTTCGAAGTGCGAGAGCTCCGTGTAGCGCATCTGCCCGTGGACACGCGCGGAAAGCATCAGCGACACGTGTGTCAGCGTTTCGTTTACCGTTTCCGCCGGGAGTTTCGCCAGATCTTCCGTCTTCACGCGGACGTTCCGTCCGAGCGTGACGTGCGGGCGATAGTCGTTCCGCTTGTCTTCGTCAGGAAAAGTAAAACCGCGTTCTTCGAGCGCCTCGCACAGCGCCTTTTGCAGCGCCGGCAGCGCATCGCCGCCGCGGACACCTGCCCAGACGATCCTGCCGTCCGGCCGGTCAAACGAACCGGCGCCGCCGACCGTCACGGGGATCGGCAAGCGGCCCTTGACAGACGCTTTGATCGCCGCCTCAACGTCGGCAACGCGGCTTCTCTCACATTCGCCGAGGAACGCGAGCGTCACGTGGTAATTCTCCGCGGGCGGATATGAGCCGCCCGACGACAGATCGCGCAGCGCCGCCGCGTAACGGCCGAGCAGTTCGCGGGATGGCTCCGAAAAGCCGAAAGCAATGAACAGTCTCATAGGCAACCTCCGTGCGCCATTTGGGAAAATGACCGGCGGACAGAAACCTGCCCGCCGGACGCATCTTTTTATTCGTCTTTGCCGCTGATCGGCTTGCCGCAGGCGGGGCAGTCCAGTTCCTCGAGCTCAATGGAGTCGTCGAAGTAGACCTGCTCGCCGCAATGCGGGCAAAGGACGCAGCGCATGTCGGCGGTCGGATCCTCATTGGTATCGTCGCAGCCGTCGCAGCCCTCGCAGTTGCCGTCGCAGTCGAAGTCTTCCTCGTCTTCTTCCTCGTCCTCGTCGTCGAGGTCTTCGTCGTCGATGTCGTATACGACCTCTTCGACGTCGCCGAGGTCCTGGTCGATCTCGTCGAGAAGATCGGCGATGGAGTCGATGTCATCCGCGTTCGAGTCGATCTCGTCGGCCATCTCGCCGATAAGGTCGATCATCGCGTTGATCAGTTTGGTCTCCGGTTTGTTTTCGTCAAGGGACAGCCCCTCGGCCAGCCCCTTCAGATAAGCGGCTCTTTCGGTAATGGTCATGATAAACACTCCGTTTCGGTAATGAAATAAGGTCGGCGCGCCGCGGCGCGTCAAAGTGAAATCCGTCATCCCCGTTGTGCGGAGATGACGGACGGGAATTCAGTTGCCGGAGTTCGCTCTGCCGAGGTACTCGCCGGTTCTCGTGTCGATCTTGATGGTCTCGCCTTCGTTGATGAACATCGGGACCTTGATCTCGGCGCCGGTCTCGAGGACGGCGTTCTTCAGTGCGCTGGTAGCGGTGTTGCCCTGCACACCGGGCTCCGTGTTGGTGATCGTCAGTTCGACGAACATCGGCGGGTCAACGCTGAACACTTCGCCCTTGTAGGACTTCAGCGTGCAGATCATTTCTTCCTTGACAAACTTGAAGTTGTCCGGAACGATGCTGTGCGGGACGAGGGTCTCTTCCCAGGTCTCGGTGTCCATGAAGTGATAGAGGTCACCGTCGTCGTAGGAGTACTGCATATCCTTACGTTCGATGTATGCGTAATCGAACTTATCTTCCGGGTTGAAGCTGCGCTCGATGACGGCACCCGTCTTGACGTTCTTCATTTTGGTGCGGACGAAAGCGGCGCCCTTGCCGGGTTTGACGTGCTGGAATTCGACGACCTGCCATACGACACCGTCGCCCATGTCAAAAGTGATACCGTTCTTAAAAGAGCCGGCGATAACAACAGAATCTGCCATTGTTCGGTTTTATATCCTCTGCCGCGTCCGGGCGGCGGGGATATTCTCCTTTCAAAGATGATTTACAAATTTTCCGTTTTCCTATTTTACTATAAAAAAGTGTTTTTTGCAATAGGGGGCGGCGAGTTTTTTTGCATTTTTGCGGAAAAATAACGCCTCCGGCGCCGTTTTCTCAGATCTCGATCAGTTCTTTCGGTGCCCGCGTCAGGTTGACGCTGCCGTTTTCGGTCACTTCAAGCATGTCTTCGATGCGGCAGCCGTACTTCCCTTCGATGTAGATGCCGGGCTCGACCGTGACGATCTCGTGGGGGGCGAGATGCGCACCCGTCTGCCGCGGTGCCATCGTCGGCAGTTCATGGATCTCGAGACCGACGCCGTGTCCGAGCGAGTGTCCGAAGCAGCCCTTGTATCCGGCGCCTTCGATGATGTCGCGGGCGACCTTGTCCATCGCGAAGTTTTCTTCTCCGGCGCGGATCGCGTCGATCGCGGCGCACTGCGCGCGAAGCACCGTGTCGTAAAGACGGCGCTCGTCGGCGTCCGCCTTGCCAATGACGACCGTGCGCGTCATGTCGGAGTGGTACCCGTCCACCGTCGCGCCGTAGTCCATCGTGAGGAAGCCGCGTTCCAGTTTGACGGGACGCGGAACGCCGTGCGGCGACGAGGAGTTCGTGCCGGAAACGGCGATCGTGTCGAAGCTCTTGTCCTCGGCACCGTTCTTCTTCATGTAGTATTCCAGCTCCGCGGCGACCTCGGTCTCGGTCATGTCGTAATTCAGAACGGAAAGAATATGCTCGAAAGCACCCTCGGCGATGCGCTGCGCGGCGACGATCGCGGCGATCTCGTCCGGCGTCTTGATCCGGCGAATCTCCGGAAAGAGGTTGCCTGCGGGGACAAATTTCACACCGGGCAGATCCTTTTCGAGCGTCCCGAGGTCGTAAACGGACAGTTTCCGGTCTTCAAACGCGATGACGGCGGCGCCGGCGGTATATTTCGCCAGATAGTCGCTCCGTCTGCCCTCGGGCATGATGACGGTCAGACAGTCCGGCACCTCGCGCCTGGCCGCCTCGATGTAGCGGAAGTCCGCGAAAACGTAGGCGTTTTCGAGTCCGACGAACACCTGTCCGTCGGGGTTGTTGAAGCCGCAGATATAGCGGTGGTTCTCCGCGGAGGTGACGTACACGCCGTCCCAGCCGTTTGCCGCCATTTCCTCGCGCAGATGCGCGAGCCGCTGCGCGATGATCTCTTTTTTGTTCGTCATTTCGATGCCTCCATACGCTTGTAGTACCGCTTCATGTACGGCCGCTCGAGCAGCCGCTTGAAACGGAAAAATAACGTCGTTTTGTCCTTGATCGGCGGGACGATCAGCGCCGCGCGGAGTCCCGCGCGCCGCGCGCCCCAGACGTCGGTCAGAAGCTGATCGCCGAGCGCGACCGCCTCGTCAGGCGCACAGCCGATCGCGCGGAGCGCCTGCCGGATCGGGCGGACGGACGGCTTGCCGGCTTTCGCATAGGCGGGAACGCCGAGCGGCAAAGCAAAGCGGCTGACGCGTGCCTCATTGTTGTTCGAGAGGAGCACGACCGCGATCCCTGCGTCCGCCATGCGGCGGCACCAGAGGATGACCGCCTCCGGCGGATCGGCGTCGTCATAAGTCGCCAGCGTGTTGTCGATGTCGGTGAGAACGGCACGCGCACCGAGCGCCCGGATCGTCTCCGGCGAAACGTCGCGGAACGACGGCAGCACCCGGTCGGGGATAAGGTACGATTCAAACAGCACGGCCATTCTCCTTTCGGTCGGTACGGCGGTCACGCCGCCTTTGTTTGATTGTAGCACAATCCGCGGGAAAGCGCAAGAGGGCACGGCATACCCCGCAGAAAAAGCCGAAATTTTTCGCGCGATTCCTCTTGATTTCCACCCCGCACCGTGGTATACTGTATCTGTTCGCGGGTGTAGTTTAGTGGCAGAACTCCAGCTTCCCAAGCTGGCCGTGTGGGTTCGATTCCCATCATCCGCTCCACAAAAAAGACAGAGGGCATTCGCCCTCTGTCTTTTTTGCGAACGAATCCCCACGGAATCGAACCCCGCAAATCCCGCAGGGATTTGCTAAGCGTCTCGCGTCAGCCGAACGAACGACCTGCAGCCAACGAGTGGCGAGATGCCGGGTTCGGGCTCCCATCATCCGCTCCAATACAAAAAGGACGGGCTCCAGCTCGTCCTTTTGTATTGCAACGAATCCCCACGGAATCGTTTTTCCCAAGGAACACCCCTCGAAGATTCTTCACTCTCCCCTGTCCTGCCACGCATACGTCGCGAACACCACTTTCTCCCCGCAGATCTCCATTGTCTCAATTTTCTCTTTCATCTCAAAAATGCTCGTCCTGTACAGTTTGACCGTCTGCCCGTTCACCGTGATCTCATCCGTCCGGTAAAGCACCTCCAAAACACCGGGCTCGATCGGCCGACGCGCACTCATGAAAAAATAATGCGTCGTGCCGCCGTCGGGGAACGCATAGAGCTGCCCGATCATGTGTCCGTCTGCTCCTTCGAGCCGCTGCACCGTGCCCTCCGTGCGGTGATAGAATATCCCGTACCGACGCACCGTCCAAAACGTATCAAACCAGCTCGTGCCGTCATCGTTCGACGGCAGGCCGAGGTAGAAAACGTAACTCCCGCGATAAAGCGCTGTTCCGAGTTCCGCCTCGATGAAGCGATCCGGCGAGAGCCGGAAACCCGTGCTGTACAGAACGATCCCCAACACCATGAGCGCCGCCAGCGTCCAGCCGATAGCCGCCTTGATCCGCTGAATTTTTCTGTTCTTCCCGACGAGAAGCTCCTCCGCGTCCTCCGTCACGAAATAATCGGCGTCCACGCCGAAAAAACGGATCAGCGCCTGCATGGAATCGCGTCCCGGCATGCCGAGTCCGTTTTCCCATTTGGCGACCGCGCTCCGGGAAATGAAAATCTCTTTTGCAAGCTTCTCCTGCGAGAGACCGCGGGAGCGGCGCAATTCTTTCAGTTTGTCCTTGAACTCCAAACTTCTCACCTCTTGCGTCCAGTATAGCATACCTTTTTTCATTTGTGTTGTTACTTTGCTTTTTTGGACTGTTACTTTCAACTCTTCTTGCTTTCTGCCCCCGCTTGCCGTATACTGGTATTACTGAATACGACCTCTGTATCTTCACCCGGAGGAGTTTATGATCACCGATATTTCCGAAGCCCGTGCGCGCATCGAAGCGCTCCGGGAAACGATCCGCAAAAACGCCGTCCTCTACTACGAAAAGGACGCGCCCGTGATCTCCGACTACGAATACGACGCTTTGTTCCGCGAGCTGCAGGAGCTCGAGGCGGCTTTTCCGTCGCTCGACGATCCCGCGTCCCCGACACACCGCGTCGGCGGCTCCGCATCCGAGAAATTCCGCAAAGTC
>JAKSPV010000018.1 GCA_024404475.1 Clostridia bacterium
ATGGGGATCGGTGCCGTGGAACTCGCCATCGGCTATGCCGGTGTGGGAAAAGTCGTCGTTACCGACCTTGACGAAGCCCGCTTGGACTACGCGAGAAAAAATTGCTCCGCGGAAAAAGCCAAAGCGCGCGGTGTCGATCTCGTCTATCTGAACACCAAGGATATGGAAGATCCCGCGAAAGCGCTCATTGAACTCTCCGACGGCGGATTTGACGACGTGTTCGTTATGGTTCCTGTCCCCGCGCTGTTCACGATGGCGGAGCGCATCTGCCGTGCGTGCGGCGTCTGCCTCGTCGCACCCGGCGAAGCCGGCGGCAAGTCCCGCGAAGATCCGCGAGAGGATCACGCCGGAGTTGCCCCTCGCGCCGAGGAGCATCCCGTGCGCGGCGGCGGCGGAAACGTCGCCGAGCGTCCCGCTCTCCGGCAAAGCGTCCGCACCGGCGCGGATCGTCATATACATGTTATCCCCGGTATCACCGTCCGGGATCGGAAAAACGTTGAGGTCGTTGATCGCCGCACGATCAACACATAAACGGGCGACACCGCCTTTGAGAAGAGACGCAAAGAGCGCGCCGCCGAATCCGTTTGCCGTTGTCATGTTTCTCCTTCGAGGAAATGATTCCCCTTTTTTCTGTCACAAAGCTGCCGGACACGGTGTCCGGCGCATGGCTCAAAGCGTCGGTGTCTTCTTCGGCACGCCGGGCAGGATCTCGATGATATCGTCGATCTTGCAGCCGAGCGCGTGGCTGATGCGGGCGAGGACGTCGCTGCTGACGGACACACCGTCTTTCCGCATCTTCGTGATCGTCGCAATGCTGACGCCGGAAAGCGCCGCCAGGTCTTTCTTTTTCATGTTTCTGTCGATCAGCATCTTGAACAGCGGTTTGAAACTGGTGAACATCGTATAACTCCTTCATTGGGGTTTGAATATTGGTTAAACCCATTCTACGCCTTTCGACACAGAAAAGCAATATTTTTGCAATAAAAATAATGTGATCTCAGCATTTTTGCTAAAAAATAACGGCTGCCGCAGAGGCGGCAGCCTGTCATTCTTTCGTTCAGAGGCCGATCTCGCGGCGGATCGCGGCGGCGGCAGCGGCGGCGCCGTCGTCGAAGCGGACGGCGAGGTCGCAGAGTTCCTCGTTGCGCGATTCGAACTCGAGCGACATGATGCGGCGCACCTTGTCGTCGTCGGGGACGTCGCGCGAGAGGATATCGTAAAGGATCCCTTCCCGGGAGCGGTCGGTAAAGACGAGCATCGCGCGGCTGCGATACAGGTTCTTCATCGAGATCGCGCCGCAGATGTCGATCGGGATGACGGCGATGCGGCCGCTCTCGACGATCGGGGCGATCTCGGCGTCGGACGTGCCGTAGTAGCATCCGCTGTACACGGTCGTTTCGATGAACGCGCCTGCGTCTCGCTCGCGGAGAAACTCCTCTTCCGAGACAAAGCGGTAGGCGCCGGCGGGTTCCGACGGGCGTTTGGCGCGCGTCGTCGTCGTTTTCGGCTTGGCAAAACGCTCGTCGGCGGTCAAAAGCGAGGCGATCTGCGTCTTGCCGGTGCCGGAGGCGCCGACAAGGCAGAGAACGCCGCCTTTCGAGAGATCAGGCGCCTTCTCGACGAACGAGTTGCGGACGAGTTTCGCGAGGTGGATGAAGTCGTCGTACGTATTGACCGACAGAAGACCGGAAAGATGCGTGTTCCACGGGCGGCGCAGGAGCACGGGATACGTCGCGCGGGAGCGCGAGATGTTATGTGCGGCATCGTCGAGGAGGATATCGAGGTCCATGATATCCTTGCGCGTGCCGATGACGATATTCGACGTCGGCACCTCGGGAAAATCGTGTGCGAGTCGTTCGGCACGGGCGCTCATGCAGGCAGGCGGGACCGCCGTCACAAAGAAGACGTCGGCGATCTTCGAGAGCTCGCGGACGAACTTCTGCGCCCCCGGAAAGAGCGGCTGCGACGCGACAAACTCAGGGGACGAGAACATGGCAAACCGCTCGTCGAGAACGTTGCCCTGTGCACCCCAGCTGTTGATCTTGTTGATATTCAGTTCCGGAAGGTCGCCGTGGCGCTCGCGCAGGATTCCGAGCGCGTACTCGTTGCAGACGTACAGGACGTCATCGACATCGAGCCCCACGCGCAGACGGTATTTTCTCATCGTTTTTTCTCTCTTTTTCTGAATTTATGGCAAAATCAGTATAGCGTACTTTCCAGTAAAAGTCAACAAAAGAGGCAGGGGACATAATATGAAAATCGGTAAAATTTTTTCGCTCTTCCTCTTGACTTTATCGCTTTATCGTGATAAAATGATAAAGTGTTCATAAAGTGAGAAATATTTGACAAAAAAGAGTCCAAACGGCCGCCGGCCGGGAACGGAGCACCCCATGACGATCAACGATTCTGTCCTGCAGAAAAGCGAAAAAATCATCTTTGCCCTGCGCGGGCTTTACCTCTCCGCGGGGTATCAGCCCTACCGCATGAGCAAGTTCGAGGAATACGATCTCTATGCCGGGAACAAGGACTTTTTGCTCTCGGACAACGTCATCACTTTCACCGACATCGGCGGCAAACTGATGGCGCTGAAGCCGGACGTGACGCTTTCCATCATCAAGAACAGCACTGATGCGCCGGATGAGACACGCAAGGTGTTCTATAACGAGAACGTTTACCGCGTGTCGAAGGGCACCGGCTCGTTCAAGGAGATCATGCAGGCCGGCGTCGAATGTTTCGGCGCCGTCGGCGAGAGCGAGATCTGCGAGGTTCTGCGTCTCGCGGCGGAAAGTCTTTCCGTTCTGTCAAACGACGCGGTACTGACCGTGTCCGACCTCGGCATTCTCTCCTCCGTCATCGGGCGGCTCGCGCTGCCTGCCGACCGGCAGAATGCGCTTTACGCGGCGATCGGCGAGAAGAACACCGACGTTCTCTCCGCCCTCTGTGCAGAGAGCGCCGACGGCGAGGCCGCCGCGCTGCTCGGCCGGTTGCTGCGGCTGCACGGGCCGGCGGCAGACGTTCTGCCGGAGCTCGACGGGCTGCTCGGCGGATGCGCCGCATACGGTGCGTTCCGCGGCGTGATCGCTTCCCTACTCGCATCGGACGTCGGCGCCCCGGTACAGATCGATTTCTCCGTCACAGGCGACACGAACTACTACAACGGCATCATTTTCAAGGGATTCCTCAGCGGCATTCCGAGCGAAGTGCTCTCCGGCGGACAGTACGACCGGCTGATGCGTCGACTCGGCAGACGCTCTGCCGCGATCGGCTTCGCCGTCTACACGGATGCGCTCGACCGGCTCGATCTTCCCGGTGAGGGAGAGCGGAAGCCGGACGGCTTCGTCAACGTGGCGCTGCCGAAAGGACGGCTCGGTGAGAAGATCTATGCAATGTTTGCCAAAGCGGGTTTCGAATGTCCGAGCATTCTCGAACCGAACCGCAAACTCATTTTCGAAAATCCGGAGCGCGGCGTCCGCTACTTCTGGGTGAAGCCGTCGGACGTGGCGATCTACGTCGAGCACGGCGCCGCCGACATCGGCGTTGCCGGCAAGGACATTCTCGCGGAGTATGAGCCGGACGTCTACGAACTGCTCGATCTCAAAAAGGGCAAGTGCAAAATGGCGGTCGCGGCACCGAAGGGCTTCTCGGACGACACGTCGAGAACGCTCCGCGTGGCGACGAAATTTGCCAACATCGCCAAGAACTATTACCGCGCCAAGGGGCGCATCATCGACATCATCCACCTGAACGGCTCGATCGAGATCGCGCCGATCCTCGGACTCTCCGACGTGATTGTCGATATCGTCGAAACGGGCGCGACGCTCCGCGAGAACGATCTCGAAGTCATCGACGACGTACTCCCGATCAGCGCGCGGCTCATCGCCAACAAATCATCTTACAAATTCAAGGACGAGGCGATCGGCAAGATCACCGAAGCCCTCAAAGGCGTCACGGAGGCAGACAAATGATCCGAATTCTGAAATGCGGCGAGGTAAAGCCGGAAGAGATCTTCGCGCGGAGCGTCCCGGCGGTGAACGTCGAGGCGATCGTTTCCGATATCATCGCGGACGTGCGTGCCCGCGGCGACGCGGCGCTGTTCGATTACTGCAAAAAGTTTGACAAAGCGGAGCTCACTTCCCTCGCCGTCACCGAAGAGGAGATCCAGGATGCGCTCCTTGCCGTTTCGCCGGAGTTTCTCCGCATCCTGTCCCGCGCCGCGGCGAACATCCGCCGCTTCCACGAACAGCAGAAGCGGACGAGCTTCATTCTGAACGACACGCCCGGTGTCGTCATGGGGCAGAAGGTGATCCCCGTTGACCGTGCTGGTCTGTACGTTCCCGGCGGCACCGCCGCCTATCCGTCCACTGTTCTGATGGACTCGATCCCGGCGAAGATCGCCGGCGTCGGCGAGGTCGTCATCACGACGCCTCCCGGACCCGACGGCAAGGTCAATCCCGTTATTCTCGCCGCGGCCTACGTCGCGGGCGTCGATAAGATCTTCAAAGTCGGCGGTGCGCAGGCAATCGCCGCGCTCGCCTACGGCACGGAGACGATCCCGAAGGTCGACAAGATCGTCGGCCCCGGCAACGCGTTCGTCGCTGAAGCAAAGAAGCAGGTGTTCGGCCGGGTGTCGATCGACATGATCGCCGGGCCGAGCGAGATTCTGATCGTCGCGGACGGCAAGACGAATCCGCGCTATGCCGCCGCCGACCTGCTCTCGCAGGCGGAGCACGACAAAATGGCGTCCGCCGTTCTCGTGACGGACAGCATCGAGCTGGCCGAGGCCGTGCGGGACGAACTGGAGCTGCAGATCCCCGCGCTCGAGCGCGCCGAGATCGCGCGTGCGTCGATCGACCAGAACGGCAAGATCACCTTGAACGAGGCTTTGGCCGCAGCGCACGAGCGCCGTCGCAAACGAGATCGCGCCGGAGCACCTCGAGCTCTGCGTTGACAACCCGTTCGACTATCTCGACAGCGTGCGACACGCCGGCTCCGTCTTCATGGGCCGCAACTGTCCCGAGGCGCTCGGCGACTATCTTGCCGGGCCGAACCACACCCTGCCGACGAGCGGCACCGCAAAATTCTCGAGTCCGCTCTCCGTTGACGATTTCGTCAAGAAGATGCAGTACACCTATTTCACCCGCGACGCGCTTGCCGACGTCGCCGGAGACGTTGCTTATTTTGCCAGACAGGAAGGGCTCACGGGACACGCCAAAAGCGCCGTGATCCGCACGGAGGAAACGACATGAGCCGCTTTTTCACGAGCCGCTACGAGGCACTCACGCCCTACACGCCGGGTGAGCAGCCGCAGGAGCGGAAATATCTGAAACTGAACACGAACGAGTCACCCTTCCCGCCGTCCCCGCTGGCACAGCGCCTTGCACGGCAGGCAGCCGGTGATCTCCAGCTCTATTCCGACCCGGAGTGCCGCGCACTCACTAACGTCGCCGCGGAAACGCTCGGCGTCGAGCCCGACGAGATCCTGTTCACGAACGGCTCCGACGAGATTTTGAACTTTGCGTTCATGGCGTTCTGCGACGAGACGCATCCCGCCGCGTTTCCGAACATTACGTACGGGTTCTATCCCGTTTTCGCGAAGCTGAACCGCATTCCTTATGAAGAAATACCGCTCCGCGCGGATTTCACAGTCAACGCGGACGACTACCTCGGCATCGGGAAGACGATCTTCCTCGCCAACCCGAACGCGCCGACCGGCATCGCGCTGACGAAAGACGAGATCGAAAAAATCGTCGCGTCGAACAAGGACAGCGTCGTTGTCGTGGACGAAGCGTACGTTGATTTCGGCGCGGAAAGCGTGTTGCCGCTGATCCGCAAATACGACAACCTCCTTGTCTGCCAGACGTTCTCAAAATCGCGCTCACTGGCCGGCGGACGGCTCGGCTTCGGCGCCGGCTCGAAGGCGCTGATCGCCGATCTCCGGACGATCAAATATTCGACCAACCCGTACAACATCAACCGCATGACGGCGGCGGCGGGCATCGGTGCTCTTACCGACGGCGACTACTTCCGCGGGAACTGCGAAAAGATCGCCGCCGTACGCGAGAAGCCCGCCGCGGCGCTCACGGAGCTCGGCGTTGTGCTGACACCGTCGACGTCGAATTTCCTCTTTGCGAAGCATCCGGCAGTCGGCGGGCAGGCGCTCTATCTTGCACTCAAAGAGAAAGGCGTGCTCATCCGCCACTTTGAAACGCCGCTGCTCCGCGACTACAACCGCATCACCGTCGGCAGCGCGGAACAGATGGAGGAATTTCTCCGCATTCTCAAAACCGTCCTGGAGGAACTGTCATGAGAGAAGCTGTGATCAACCGCAAGACCGCCGAAACGGACATTTCCCTCTCGCTCCGGCTGGACGGCACCGGCAAAAGCACGATCGACACCGGCGTCGGCTTTCTCGACCACATGCTGACGCTTTTCGCGTCGCACGGCAGGTTCGATCTCACCGTCGTCTGCCGCGGCGACACGTACGTGGACGACCACCACTCGGTCGAGGACATCGGCATCGCGCTCGGCAGAGCGTTCCGCGAGGCGCTCGGCGACAAGCGCGGCATCCACCGCTACGGCGACACCGTTTTGCCGATGGACGAGACGCTGATTCTCTCCGCCGTCGATTTCTCCGGCCGCGCCTACCTCGGTTACGCGCTCGACATCAGGGCCGAAAAGGTCGGCACGTTCGACACGGAGCTCGTTGAGGAATTCTGGCTCGGATTCATCCGGCAGGCGGAATGTGCGCTCCACATCCGGCAGCTCGCCGGCCGGAACGCGCACCACATCATCGAGGGCACGTTCAAGTCCGTGGCACACTCGCTCCGCGAGGCCGTCAGCATCGACGAGACGTTCAAAAACGAAATTCCCTCCACCAAAGGAGTTCTCTGATGACCGCTATCATTGATTACGGCGTCGGCAACCTGTTCTCGCTCGTGTCTTCTTTCCGGAAGATCGGCGAGGAAGCCGCCGTGACGGCTGACGCGGAGACGCTGCTTGCCGCCGACCGCATCGTCCTGCCCGGCGTCGGCGCGTTCCGCGACGCCGCTGAAAAACTCGAAGCCACGGGGCTTGTGCCCGTGCTCCGGGAGGCGGCAGAGAGCGGCAAGCCGATCATGGGCATCTGCCTCGGCATGCAGCTTCTGTTCGAGAAAAGTTTCGAATACGGCGAGTACCGCGGGCTCGGGCTTCTCCACGGCGAGATCGTCCCGATCGCGGCGCACGTCAAGGGGCTGAAGGTGCCGCACATGGGCTGGAATGCCCTGCGCTTTGCAAAGCCGGAACATCCGCTGTTCCGCTACATCAAAGAGGGCGACTGCGTTTATTTCGTGCACTCCTACTACGCCGTCGGATGCGAGGATTCGCTCCTCGCCTCGGCGGAATACGGCACGGAGATCACCGCCGCCGTCGGCCGCGGGAACGTCATGGGCTGCCAGTTTCACCCGGAAAAGAGCGGCGACGTCGGGCTCTCCATTCTCCGAGCGTTCTGCGAAATGAAAGAAGGTGCGCTATGCTGATCTTCCCTGCGATCGACCTCTACGAGGGCGAGGCCGTCCGGCTTTACAAGGGCGACTACGCTGCGAAAACGGTTTACAGCACCGATCCTGTCAGCGTGGCACTTGATTTCAAGGCGGCGGGCGCGACGCACGCGCATCTCGTCGATCTCGAAGGTGCGAAGACGGGCGGCACGCCGAACTTCGACGTCGTCTCGGCGATCAAGCGGGAGAGCGGGCTCTTCTGCGAGATCGGCGGCGGCATCCGCGACATGGACGTTATTGAACGGTACGTCGCGGCGGGGCTTGACCGCGTGATCCTCGGCACGGCTGCCGCGGAAACCGAAGATTTCGTCCGCGAAGCGGTCGGCGCCTACGGCGAGAAGATCGCCGTCGGGATTGACATCCGCGACGGCTTCGTGGCGACGCACGGCTGGACGGAATCGTCGGGCGTCGATGCGTTCACGTTCTGCGAAAAAATGCAGGCGATCGGCGTCAAAACGCTGATCTGCACGGATATTTCCAAAGACGGCGCGATGGTCGGCACGAACCGTGAACTCTACCGCGAGCTCTCGCGGCGCTTCCCGATCAAGATTACGGCGTCCGGCGGCGTTTCGACGCTCGAGGACGTTCAGGCGCTCCGCGCGCTCGACCTCTACGGCGCGATCATCGGCAAGGCGTACTACACGGGTGCGATCCGGCTGTCCGAAGCGATCGAGGTGGCAAAATGATTACGAAACGCATTATTCCCTGCCTCGACGTGCGCGACGGCAGGGTCGTCAAAGGGATCAATTTCGAGGGGCTCCGCACGGTCTCCTCGCCGGTCGATCTGGCGCGGTATTACAGCGACTGCGGCGCTGACGAACTTGTATTTTATGACATCACGGCGTCCTCCGACGGACGGAAATTATTTACCGATATTTTGACGGAAACGGCGCGGAACGTCTTTATCCCGCTGACCGTCGGTGGCGGCATCTCATCGCTCGACGATTTCGACCGCGTTCTGAAATGCGGTGCGGACAAGGTCAGCGTCAACTCCGGCGCGATCCGCGATCCCTCGCTAATCGGCGAGGCGGCGAAGCGCTACGGCGACCAATGCGTCGTTCTGTCCGTGGACATCAAGCGTGTGGACGGTGTCTTCCGTGTCTTTGCCAAGGGCGGGCGCGTGAACACCGGGCTTGAAGCGATCGAATGGATCCGCCGCGGCGTCGGCAGCGGAGCCGGGGAGGTCGTCGTCAACTCGATCGACACAGACGGTGTCAAGGGCGGTTTCGATCTCGAGATGCTGGATGCGGTGTGCAGCGCCGTATCCGTCCCCGTGATCGCGTCCGGCGGCGCCGGCAAGATCGAAGATTTCATCGAGCTGTTCAAGACGCTTCCAAAAGTCGATGCGGGGCTCGCCGCGTCGATCTTCCACTTCGGCGAAGTGAAGATCGCCGACCTCAAACGGGAAATGAAAGCGCACGGGATCCCCGCGCGGATATAAGGAGAAAATTATGATCGACATCAGCGAACTGAAATTTGACAAAGACGGGCTGATCCCCGCCGTCGTCGTAGACGCCGTTTCCGGCCGCGTTTTAACGCTTGCCTACATGAATGAGGAGAGTCTTAAAATCTCGATGGAAAAGGAACTGACGTGTTTCTGGAGCCGTTCCCGGCAGGAACTGTGGCTCAAAGGCGAGACGAGCGGCAATTACCAGCACATCGTTTCGATCACCGCCGACTGCGACAAGGACGCGCTCGTCGTCGTGGTAGAGCCGGACGGCCCCGCCTGCCACCTCGGGACCTTCTCGTGTTTTGAAAATCCCGTGTTCGAGAGCAACGAACGGCATGAATTTTCCTACGAGCAGCTTTACGAACTGATCCGCGGACGCAAGGAGAACCCGAAAGAGGGCTCTTACACGACGTATCTTTTCAACAAGGGCCTGGACAAGATCCTCAAGAAAGTCGGCGAGGAAAGTACCGAGGTGATCATTGCAGCGAAGGCGGAGGACAAAAAGGAGACGGTCTACGAGATCGCCGACCTCGCCTACCACGTGATGGTGCTGATGATCGAGGCGGGCATCTCCCTCGAGGACATCTACCGCGAACTCGCGTCGCGGCACGTGATCGACAAAAAAGTCAAGCAGGAAAAGATGACGTGATTTTTTCCGTCCGAAACATCGCTTCAAGATAGGACAAAAAAGCCGCAGCCCGTAGGCTGCGGCTTTCTGTTTGCGGATTTAGTCTTCCGGTTTGACGAGGCGGACGGCAAGTCTCTCTTCGGGGTCGTCGATACCGTTCGCGGCAAGTGCCTTCGAGCAGTTCTCGAGAAGATCGAAGTAGACGTCCCAGTACTTCCCGCTCTCGCACCATGCGCGGATCGTGAAAATGTAGGTATCGTCGTCCACGGCAGACAGGCGGCTGAACGGTGCCGGATCGGTGATGATGCCGGCCGTTTCGCTGACGGCTTTCAAGAGCACTTCTCTTGCGACGTCCTGATCGCAATCGTTGGTGATCTTGAAGTTCAGGTCAACGCGGCGCAGTTCTTCGCTGCTGAAGTTCGTGACGTTGGAGTTCATAAGGTCGCCGTTCGGAACGGTGATGCGCTTGTTGTCGATCGTGATGATCGTCGTGTAGAAGATGCCGATGTCACGGACGGTGCCTTCGGCGCCGGTGGCGTCGATGTAATCGCCCACGCGGAACGGCTTGAAGATCAGGATCATCAAACCGCCGGCAAAGTTGCTGAGCGCGCCCTGCAGAGCGAGGCCGATCGCCAGGCCGCAGGAAGCAAGGACGGCAACGACACTCGTCATCGGGATGCCGAGGATGCTGATGACGCTGACGACAAGCAGCACGTAAAGGCCAACGCTGACAAAGCTCTTCACGAAGCTCTGGACGGTCTTATCCAGTTTCGAGAATTTGTCCGCTTTGGTCATTGCTTTCTTGATACCCTTGATGATCAGCGAGCCGATCACAAGAACGATGATCGCCAGGATGATCTTGCCGCCGACACTCATGGCAAGATCCAGGCATTTTGACAGAAATTCATCCATAATATTATCTCCTTTTTCCGCATTTGCGGCTTTCTCATATTATAGCATATTCTCCCTCTGTATGCAATATATCCTTGCATTATTTCCCGTTTTGTGGTACGATAAAAACGATGACGGCGGAGCCGAAAACGGCGTCCGCAAAAAGCAGGTGACGAGATGAAAACGCTGATCGAACTGTACGACGAGCGCCCGATCGAAAACGTTCTGGCGTCGGAGGTGTTCCGCCCGGAAAGGACGGTCTTTCTCTGCCCGAGCGACGTCGCGCAGAACAAAACGCTGAAAGAGTCGCTCGTTCGCTATTTTAAGCACTGCGGGCTCGATACCGAGCTCGTCTTTCTGGAGTCGAGTCTCTACCATGCAGACAAACTCGTGCGGCAGATCCGCACCGTGAAGGAGACGTATCCGGACTGCGTCGTTGACATCACCGGCGGCACGGACGCCGCGCTCTTCGCATGCGGCTCGGTGTGCGCCGAACTCGATATTCCGGCGTTCACTTACAGCCGGCGGAACAACTGTTTCTATGATATCCGCTCCGCGCCGTTCGCGGAGCAGCTTCCCTGCGCGATAGAGCACACAGTCGAAGACTGTTTCCTGATGGCAGGCGGTGCGCTTCGCACCGGACGAGTGGACAACCGCGTGCTCGGGCAGTATGCGGACTGCTTCGTGCCGTTCTTCCGGCTCTATCTGCAGTACCGCTCCGAGTGGGTGCAGGCCGTCAACTACATCCAGAGCGCGTCACGTACCGACAAAGGCGCGAACGTACCGCTGAAGATATCTGCTCCCTACACTGTCAAGGGCGAGCGCGGCACGAACGTCGATGCGCCGGAAGCGCTGCTCCGTGAATTTGAGAAGCTCGGTTTCCTCCGGAACGTCAGCATCTCGAAAGAAAATGTCCGTTTCACGTTCCGCGACGCGCAGGTGCGCGCGTGGCTTCGCGACGTCGGCTGCGTGCTGGAACTGTTCGTATATCACGAATGTATCGATGCGGGGCTGTTCAACGACGTCGTCACGAGCGCCGTCGTTGACTGGGAAGGCACGACGATCCGCGACAGCGTTTCCAACGAGATCGACGTCATGGCGATGCGCGGCATCCTGCCGGTCTTCATCAGCTGCAAGACCTGCCCGATCACGACGGACGCGCTGAACGAGCTCGCCGTTCTGCGGGACCGTTTCGGCGGCAAAGGCGCCAAGGCGGCGATCGTCACGACGCAGAACTGCCGGGCCATTACGCTCCACCGCGCGTCGGAGCTCGGCATCGACGTGATCGACCTGCGCGACCTCAAGGACGTCAGCATCAAAGACCGGCTCGTCACGCTCCTGCGTACGGAATAAAACCGAAAACGCCCCTCAGGGCGTTTTTCTTTTTCCGAAAAATCCCTCTTGACAAGTGCTTTCCGGTATGGTACAATCTAAATCGAACAAAATGTTCGGTTTAGAGAGGTGCAGTCATGAGACGGAAAAACGAAGCGCTGATGAAGGACATGATCCGCTACGTCGAGGAATACCGCTTTGAAAATCATTCGTCGCCGACGATCCGCAAGATCGCCGCGCGGTTTGACATCAGCGTATCCACGGCGGAGGCATATCTCGTCGAAATGAACGCACGCGGGCTGCTCCGTTATAGGCCGAAGGACATTCAGACGAGCGGCACGGCAAAGACGGACAGCCGCATGACGCGCGTACCCGTGATCGGCTCCGTCGTCTGCGGCTCGCCGGAGTTTGCGGAAGAGGATTTCGAGGAGTTCGTCCCCCTGCCCGTCGCGCTGTTCGGCGAGGGCGAGTTCTTCATTCTCCGCACGCACGGCGACTCCATGATCGGCGCCGGGATCGAGGAAGGCGACATGGTCGTTGTCCGCCGCTCGGAAACGGCGCGTCCCGGCGAAATCGTCGTCGCGCTCGTGGAAAACGAGACGACGCTCAAAACGTTCTACCCGGAGCCGGAGCAGCATCGCGTTCGGCTGCACCCCGAAAATCCCGCGATGGAGGATATTTTCGTTCCGTCGTGCAACGTGCAGGGCGTCGCCTGCCACGTTATCAAAAAACTGAAACACCATGTACCTGTGCATTGATCTGAAAAGTTTTTACGCCTCCGTCGAATGTGTCGAGCGGGGGCTTGATCCGATGACCGCCATGCTGGCCGTTGCCGACCCGAGCCGCGGGCCCGGCGGCATTTGTCTGGCGATCACGCCTGCCATGAAGGCGCTCGGCATCAAGAACAGATGCCGGATCTTTGAGATCCCGAAAAACGTCACCTACATCACCGCCGTCCCGCGCATGCGGCTCTATATGGAGTACAGCGCCAGGATCTACCGGACGTATCTGCGCTACATCTCGCCCGAGGATATTTACGTCTACTCCGTGGACGAGTGCTTCATCGACATTTCTCAATACACACGCCTGTATCACAAAACCGACCGCGAAATGACGGATTTTCTGCTCGAGGCCGTGCGGCGGGAGACCGGACTGTATGCCGCGGCGGGAATCGGGACAAATCTCTTCCTTGCCAAAGTAGCGCTTGACGTGACAGCCAAACACGCGGCGGATTTCGTCGGTTTTCTGGACGAGGAAACGTTCAAGGCGACGATCTGGCACCACCGGCCGATCACGGACATCTGGAACATCGGCCCCGGCATCGCGCGGCGGCTCGAACGGCTCGGGATCCACGATCTGTACGACGTCGCACACTACGAGGAAAAATGGCTTTACAAGGAATTCGGCGTCAATGCGGAATTTCTGATCGACCACGCCCACGGGATCGAGCCCTGCACGATCGCCGACATTCACGCCTGCACGGCGAAAACGAAGTCGATTTCGAACAGCCAGATCCTGTTTGAGGAATACACGGCGGAAAACGCGCTGCTCGTTATGAAGGAAATGGTAGACAATCTCGTTTTGGAGCTGGTCGGGCAGCGGCTCGCAGCGTCGTCCGTCTGGCTCTCCGTCGGTTACTCGCGGGACGTCATTCAGCCGACCGGCGGTTCTTTCCGGCTTCGCGAGCCGACCAATTCTTACCGGAAGATCGTCGCCGCCTTCGAGGCATATTTCCGGAAAACGGTGCAGGCGAATTATCCGGTCAAGCGGCTCGGCATCGCGCTCTGCGGTCTCGTTGACGAGAGAAATACCGGCGCGACGATCGACATGTTCGCCGACACGGCGGCGGAAGAAAAAGAACGCCGGCTGCAGGAGGCCGTGATCGGGCTCCGGAGCCGGTTCGGAAAAAATGCCGTTCTGAAAGCGATGAGTTATGAGGAAAAAGCGACTGCGCGAATGCGGAACCGGCTGATCGGAGGACACAATGCAGAAACACTCGATGGCGGAACGGGCGATGCAGTTCGGCGCGTTTGACGCGCTCAAAGGGTTTGACGGCATGATCGACGAGGAAACGCGGATCCCCGTTCACCGCCGCGAGCTCTCCGAAGACGAAGCCGCGCATTTGTCGAAAAAGCTGGCGAAGCTTTCAAAGGGGCAAAGCGTCCGCATCACCTACTATGTCCGGGACAACTACACGGTCATATCCGGCACCGTCACGGAAATCGAGGGAGCGCTCTCCTACCTCGCGCTCGGGCGCATCCGGATCCCGTTCGGAGATATCGTTTACGTGGCGGAAACAGAATAAAAGACCTGCCGATAAGGCAGGTCTTTTTGATTAATGGGATGCTGCGAGGAGGGCGTCTCGCTGGGCCGCTCTCTCGCTGAGGATTTTTTCGCAGACGGCGATATCCTCATATGAATTGACGCCGCGCAGATCGTTTCCGTCATCGGTGCGGTACCGTTCCACACGCAGGCCGGCCCTCGCCATCAACTCCGGGATCTCAGTCAGGTAATACTCATTTTGTGCATTGTCGCACCCGAGCTGCGGGAGAAAAGAAAACAGCTTTTTGGAATCGAACACGAGAACGCCGGCAAAAAGTTCTTTGATCTTTTCCTGTTCCGGTGTACAGTCGCGGCCTTCGACGATCGCCTCAAAACGGCCGTCCTTGTCGCAGACGATACGGGCCCACGATTCCAGCTCGTCATTTTCCGCCGTCATCAGCGTGCAGGCGGCACCGACGGACTCATGATACTCACACATAGCTTTCATCGTTTCATAACGGAACAGCGGCATATCGCCGAACGTGATAAGTACCGTTCCGTCAAAATCGCGGAACTGATCCTCGCAGGCCATGACCGCCTGCCCTGTCCCACACAGTTCTTTCTGCTCGGCATAACGGTATGACGGGCCGAAATGATCCATGATCTGCTCTTTCAGGTAGCCGACGATGATGCAGGTGTCTTCCGGCTTAATGAATGAGGTGTTTTCCAGAACGTATTCCAGAAGCGGCCGGCCGCCGACCATACGCATGGCCTTCGGGCAATTCGCCGCATCGGAATGAAGTCGGGATCCTTTTCCCGCCGCGGGGATAATGGCACGAATACTCATGATTTGTTTGTATTGTCTCCTTTATCTGACACAGTCACGTCAAGGCCGAGATTATCGTAAATCTCCTGCAGGATTTCTTTTATCTTCTTCATGGATAACCGATCACCAACTTTAAACCGCTCTAAGATCGCCCTATCTAAATCTCCCTGAGCTAATTCAGATTTTAGTCCTCCCTTATAAATTACTCCTTTTACGATTCCTGTATCT
>JAKSPV010000019.1 GCA_024404475.1 Clostridia bacterium
AAGGGGCGGCTTTCGTGTTCAGTGATCCAGATAGATGAGCAAAACGGAAATGTCGGCGGGGTTGACGCCGGAGATACGGGACGCCTGCCCGATCGAGCGCGGGCGGGTTGCGGCGAGCTTCTGCCGCGCCTCGATGCGCAGCCCGCGCACCTCGGCGTAGTCGATGTTCTCCGGGATGAGCCGGCCTTCGAGCCGTTCAAAGCGAGCCGCGTCCTCTTTCTGCCGCTTGACGTAGCCCTCATACTTGATCTCCGTTTCCGCCGTTAAGATCTCGTCCTCCGTGAGCGCGGGGCGCGAGACGTCCGCGGCGGCGAGCGTTTCGTACGTCACCTCGGGGCGGCGGAGGAGGTCAGCCAGCTTGGCGCCCGTCGTGAGCGGCTTCGAGCTGGCGGCTTCCAGCGCCTCGTTCAGCGCCGGCGTCGGTGCGAGGTTGACCGAGCGCATCCGCTCGATTTCCCGGGCGATGCGTGCCTGCTTCTCGCGGAAAGCGGCCTGCCGCTCCTCGGAGATGAGCCCGTAGGGGATCGCGAGCGGCGTGAGCCGCGCGTCGGCGTTGTCCTGCCGGAGCAGAAGCCGGAACTCCGAGCGCGAGGTCATCATGCGGTACGGCTCCGCCGTGCCCTTTGTCACGAGGTCGTCGATGAGGGTGCCGATGTAGGACGAATCCCGCGTCAGAACGAGCGGCGGGAGTCCCTGAATTTTCGCCGCGGCGTTGATGCCGGCGACGAGCCCCTGCGCGGCGGCTTCCTCGTAGCCCGAGGTGCCGTTGAACTGGCCGGCGCCGTAAAGCCCATCGATATCGCGGAACTCGAGCGTCGGGAGGAGCCCGGTCGGGTCGCAGCAGTCGTACTCGATCGCGTAGGCGTAGCGCATGATCTGCGCTTCTTCAAAGCCGCGGAGGGTGCGGAGCATTTTGTACTGCACCTCGGCGGGGAGCGACGAGGAAAATCCTTGCAGATAGATCTCGTCGGTGCCGCTGCCCATTTCCTCGACGAAGAGCTGGTGCCGCTCCTTGTCCGCGAAGCGGACGACCTTGTCTTCGATGCTCGGGCAGTAGCGCGGCCCCGTGCCGTGGATCATGCCGCTGTACAGCGGCGAAAGATGCAGGTTTTCGTGGATGATGCGGTGCGTTTCCGCGTTCGTGTAGACAACGTGGCAGTCCACCTGATGAATGGCGTTCAGCCGCGCGCGGTCGGTGCGGACGGAGAACGGGACGATGACGTCGTCGCCGCTCTGCCGCTCGAGGACGGAGAAATCAATGGAGTCGCGGTGGATGCGCGGCGGGGTACCCGTCTTGAAGCGCATCATGCGGACGCCGGCATCAAGGAGCGAGCTTGTCAGCCCGCCCGCGGGGAGAAGCCCGTCGGGCCCGGCGTTCCGGGTGACGCTGCCGACCCACGTCTTGCCGCCGAGGTACGTTCCCGTCGAGAGGATGACCGCTTTTGCCGTGAGCTCGCCGCCCGGCTGGACCTCGACGCCGGCGACGCGCTTTTTGCCGTTCGCTTCATCGAGGCGGAGCGCGGTGACCTCGCCCTGCACGAGAAACAGGTGCGGCGTCTTCTCGATCGTCTGCTTCATCAGCGACGTGTAGAGCCGGCGGTCGGCCTGCACGCGCTTCGCGCGGACGGCGGCGCCCTTGCCGGTGTTCAGCATCCGGCTCTGCGTCGTCGCGTTGTCCGCGGCATAGCCCATCTCGCCGCCGAGCGCGTCGATCTCGAAGACGAGATGTCCCTTCGCCGTGCCGCCGACAGACGGATTGCACGGCATGTTCCCGACGCTGTCGAGCGAGATCGTGATCAGCGCGGTGTCAAGCCCCATGCGCGCGGCGGCAAGCGCCGCCTCAATGCCGGCATGGCCGGCCCCGACGACGATCACGTCGTACGCGCGCGTGTCCCCGCGCCGCTTCGTCATATCCATACTTTTCTTCCTTTCACGGGGAGAGACGTGGGGGCTTCTTGCAAGAAGCCCCCACACCCCCAGAAACCTTAAAACTTTTTCAGCATCACCAATTCAGATACCCCGAACGATTTTGCCGAACCGGATTGGTGAAGCCGGAAATCGTCCGAAAGTTTTCGCGAGGGGTGTGGGGGCGCCTTTTCCAAAAGGCGCCCCCGCGTCCTCACTTTGCCATTTTTTGCAGGACGGTCCAGGTGCCGTCGCGGTAGAGGACGAGCAGGCCGCTTGACGGGCGGCTGATGTTCTCGTAGACAAACGGCACGACGACGTTGCCCTCGGTGTCGATGACGCCCCAGCGGCCGGACGCATCGCGGCACACGCCGAGACCTTCCGAGAACGGCTCGGCGGCGGTGTAGACCGGATCGGTGACGCAGAGCATCTTGTAGTTGTAGTAGCAGTAGCGCCCCTCCTCGTTTTTGAGGAGCAGCATGCCGTTCGAGTAGCCCTCTACGGTCATGCCGGTCGGCGTTTCGACGACCTTGCCGCTCGTGTCGAGCAGCACTTCCTCGTCGAAGAGGACCTTCAGCTTCATGTTGTTGTAGATCCAGCTGGAAAAATCGACGATCTGCCGGCGTGCGCGGACGAGCCCGTGATCGTAGTAGAGGAAGCCGACGGCCGCCTCCGTGTCGTAGTCCGGGAACTTGTACCACTCGAGCTGATACCACGACTGGTACCGCAGCGTGCGGTAGGGCGTGAAGAGCGTCTTGCCGCGCTCGTTCAGGATCAGCGACGCCGTGATCGTGTACTGGTACTCCTTGCCGCCGCCCGTCGTGTAGGTCAGGTGGTAGGTGTACTCCGTGACGGCGCGGCCCTCGCTGTACCCGTAGGCGCGGGAGAACTTGAAGATGTTGTCGTTCAGCTTGTTGTATTTCCAGAGCGTTTCGTAGTAGTGGATGTCCTCGCCCTCGAGCGTCGTGCGGATGCGCTCCGTCACGCGGACGCGGCGCTGTTTGTTCGCGGTGTCGATGCCGTAGTAGGCCGGGTAGTCGAAGTACAGACCGCGGTTGTCGGTGACGTCGTTGTAGTCGGACAGGACGAACTTGCCCTTTTTCGTGTCAAAGTAGTAGTATTCTTTCTCCTCGATGACCATTTCGCGCTCCGGCGAGACGACGACGGTCTTGCCGTTCTCGTCCGTTTCGGTCGTCTCGGGGATCACGACCGTCCGCTCCACGTTCCGCGAGAAGAGCGGGCGTCCCGCCTTGTCGCGCGTGTACGCGAGGTCGAGCGCCTTCGGGTCGTAGACGCCGATCTGGTAGCCGGCGCTGTCGAGCAGCGCGATCTCGCGGCCGTTGTCCACGAGCAGATAGCCCATGTACGGCATGATGACGGGACGGTTGCGGAGCTCGGTCACGTATTTCCAGCTCCGGATGTTGTAGTATTCGTCGGTCGGCTCCGCGTAGTAGGGTGTCAGCACCTGCACGTACATTTTGCGCAGCGAGAGCAGCGTCGCCACGGGCACGGTCATCGGCAGCCGCGCCATGACCATCGTCGAGCCGTCGTAGACGGCGTCCGTGATGCGGTAGCCCTCGGCCTGCATTTCGGGCACGGAGGGGAAATCGGCTGCAGGCGCCGGCGGGACAACGGGCTCCGTCGTCGGGGGCTCCGTTGCCGGCGGCTCCGTTCCGGGATCGTCCGTCGAGGGCGGCTCGGTCGCCGGCGGCTCCGTCGCGGGGTCGTCCGTGCCGGTCATTTCTGTGCCGTCGCCGCGGATCTTTTCATTCCACGACGGCAGATGCTCGTTCCACGAGGCGGGGCGCTTGATAAACGAAATGTCGTAAAAACCGAAGTAGTACAGCGCGAAAAGCACCGCGACGGCAAAAATCAGCGCGAAGAAAATAACGCGCTTCGCGTTCGACTGGAAAAAGTGGCGAAACGATTTCATGCCGGAACTCCTTTCGGTTTATTTGTGATATTTGCTGCCGCGGCGGATCTCCTCCGCGCGGTAGATCGCTTCAAAGAGAACGACGCGGGCGAGCTGGTGCGGCATCGTCAGCCGCGAGAGTGAGAGCCGGACGTCCGCCGCCGCCTTGACGCGCGGCGAGAGCCCGTACGACGAGCCGATGAGAAAGCACACCTCGGCGGCGCCGCCAGCGGCGGCGTTTTCGAGCAGATCGGAGAGCTCCGGGGAGGAGTATTCTTTCCCCTCGACGCACATCGCCACGACCTTCGCTCTTTTCGGGATCGCCGCGAGCATCCGGTCGGCCTCGTCCTCGAGCGCCTTCGTGATGTCGGCGGGCGACGGCTCCTTCGGGAGCTTCGTCTCTTTCAGCTCAATTTCGGTGAAAGCGGCGCCGAGCCGCTTCTTGTATGTGTCGGCCGCCTCGCGGAAATACGATTCCGAGAGCGTGCCGAACGCGATGACGGTCAGTTTCAGCATACGTCAGAGGATCCGCGTGCAGCCCGCGGGGCGGATCGACAGCCGGCGGCAGGCGCCCTTGCCGAAGACGCGCTCCATCTCGGTGACGTATTCGTTCACGGCGTCGAACGGGACGAACGCCTGGACGGCGCCGGCGAAGCCGCCGCCGTGGACGCGCCACGCGCCGCCTCTCCTGGCGAGCAGCCGCTCGGAAAGCGCGAGCGCGAGCGTCATGCCCTGCTCGTTCGGGTGGCCGGGAGCGTAAATGTTTTGCAGGAGCGCCGCGCTCGACGCGCCGCTCTCGCGGATCGTTTTGAGGAACGCGTCCATTCTTCCCGCCGGCTGTTCGAGAGCCGCCGTGAGGGCGCGGACACGGTCGTTTTCATCGAAGAAATGCATCGCGCGGAGGATCGCGCGGTCACTGACTTTGCCGCGCAGCGTCGGGAGCGCCTCATGGAATTTCGCCGGATCGACCTCGCGGAGCACGCGGCAGCCGAAGAGCGCCGCGACGGATTTCATTTCGGCGGGAACGGCGGCGTAGTCCGCCTGCAAGTCGGAGTGGGAGCCGCCCGTCGTCGTCAGGACAAGCTCGTACCCCTCGTCGCGCGGCGAGAAGGAGAGTGGGGTGATGATCGGCTTTGCCGCGTCGGCGAAGTCGATCGCGATGATGCCGCCGACGGCGCACGCCATCTGATCCATGAGCCCGCACGGCTTGCCGAAGAATTTGTTTTCCGCTTCCTGCGCCATTTTGGCGATCTCCGTGGCGGGGACTTTTCCGCCTGCGGCGAGGTGGGAGAGAATCGTGCCGATCGCCACCTCAAAGGCGGCGGAGGACGAAAGGCCGCTGCCGCTCGGGACGGTCGATTCCGTGATCGCGTCGAAGCCGCAGACGGGCAGGCCGCGGTCGAGGAACGCGCGGCGCATGCCGGCGATGAGGGCGCCGGCGGTGAAATACCGTTTCGGGTCGGGGGCGTTCGAGCGTTCCGGCGGGACGACGTCCTCGCGGTGCCCGACGCTGTGGACGCGGATCACGCCGTCACGGCGCGGCGCGACGACGGCGTACAGCTCGGCGTTGACGGCAGCCGCCATGACGAGCCCGGCGTTGTGGTCGGTGTGGTTGCCGCAAAGCTCCGTGCGGCCGCTGATCGAGTAGACGGAAACGCCGTCGCGTTCGCCGTATTCGCGGCGGAAGCGGTCGATGAGTGCAAAGAGACGCTTCGCTGCCGCATCGGGATCGGCGGCGAGATCGTTTTGCAGCATACTGCGGATGCTGTCCGTGCCGAGAGCTGATTTAACCTCTGCAAAATTCATGTGATGTCCTCTTTCCGGCGTCGCCCGACGGGCGACAACTATCCGGATACATTGTAGCACAAAAAGGCGCCGGGCGCAAGGTTTTTCTTGGGTTAATCGTTCGCCTCGGCGCATCCGACAAAAAACTGCATCCCCGGAGGGGTGCAGTCTCGATATTGAACAGTCAGGAAGTTTTCGCGGGGTGCGGGACGCCCTTTTCAAAAGGCGCCCTGCGCGTCTCCCGGCGTCTCGCATATCCCTCTCAGCGGGCATTCGGCGCAGCGCGGCGCGCGCGCCGAGCACCATTCGCGCCCGAAGAGGACGATGCGGTGGCAGAACGCGGACTGCACCTCCGGCGGCAGGAGCGGCGTCATGACGCGCTCCGTCAAAAGCGGATCTTTTTTCGTTTCGTCGTAGAAGCCGAGCCGCCCGCAGATGCGGATGCAGTGCGTGTCCGCGACGATCCCGCCCTTGCCGTATACGTCGCCGAGGACGAGGTTGGCGATCTTCCGCCCGACGCCGGGCAGCGCGAGGAGGTCTTCCATCGTGTCCGGCACGCGGCCGCCGTAGTCCCGCACGAGGATCCGGGAGGCGTCCCGGATCGACTGCGCCTTCGTGTGATAGAGCCCGCAGGAGCGGATCAGCTCCTCGATTTCGGAAACGTCCGCCTCTGCCATGGCTTCGGCGGTCGGGAAGCGCCGGAAGAGTTCTTCCGATACGATATTCACGCGCTCGTCGGTGCACTGCGCGGAGAGCCGCGCCATGACGAGAAGCCGGAACGGGTCGCCGCCGTGGGCGAGCGAACATTCCGCACCGGGATAAAGCTTTTCAAGCGCCGCGGCAGCCGCCGCGGCACGGGATTTCGGTGAGATCATTCCGCATTCTCCAGGTCGAAATAATTGTCGAACACGTCGCGGACGGCGAAGCCCGCGTCGGTGCCGGCCGCACCGCGCTCGATGATGCACGACACGACGATCTCGGGATCGTCGAACGGGGCGAACGCCGCGAACGTCGCGTAGGCGCTTTCGGTTTCCAGACGCTGCGCCGTGCCGGTCTTGCCGCCGACGGCGATCGGGTAGCCCTTGAAGACGCGCGCCGCGGAGCCGTAGTCCGTCACGTCCTTCATCGCGTTCAGAACGAGGTTTCTGACGCTCGGGGAAATGTAGATCTCGTCCATCGCCGTCGGCGCGGAGCTGTACACGAGCGTCCCGTCGAACGAGCGGACTTCGTGCAGCAGCGTCGCTTTGAGGCGCGTGCCGCCGCCGATGATCGTCGAAAGGTAGACCGACATCTGCAGGGGCGTGACGAGGTTATCGGACTGACCGATCGCCGCCGTGCAGGTTTCGCCGGGGCTCCACGACTCGCCGCCGGTCTGTTCGCGGTAAGCCGGTCCGGCGAGCACGCCGGTCGATTCGCCGAGCTCGATGCCCGTGTTTTGGCCGAAGCCGTAGACGGTGCAGTAGCGGTTCATCTGCGTGATGCCGAGCAGGCGCCCGGTCTCGAAGAAGAAACAGTTGCAGGATTCCTGGATCGCTTTCGTGACGTTCAGCTTGCCGTGATTGCGGTACTTGTACTGCGCCGAATGGATCCAGCAGTTCGGCGTGAAGCCGGAGTCGGAGTAGTAGGAGTACGCGCCCTCACATTCGAGGAGCGTGTTCGGCGTCAAAAC
Organism: Clostridia bacterium; assembly: GCA_024404475.1. Classification (GTDB taxonomy): domain Bacteria; phylum Bacillota; class Clostridia; order Oscillospirales; family CAG-272; genus JAKSPV01. The sequence goes on from JAKSPV010000019.1 coordinate 7,272, forward strand.
GCCCTCCATGAGCGCGGCGGCGGCGATGCCGACCTTGAAAACGGAGCCGGGCGGGTAGCGCCCGAAGAGCGCGCGGTTCAGCATCGGGCTCGTCGGGTCGGCGTTGAGTTCCTCGAAGTCCTCGTTGAACGTCGCGAGGTTGAACGTCGGGTACGACGCCATGGCGAGCACCTCGCCCGTCTTGACGTCGAGCATCGTGAGCGCGCCGGCGTCGGCGTCCTCGCCGATCAGCCGCTCGCCCTTTTTGTAACTGTCGCTCGTGATCGCCTTGTTGACGATGTAGTTGATATCGTCCTCGAGCGCCTGCTCGGCGGTGAGCTGGTATTCGAGCGAGATCGTCAGATATACGTCGCAGCCGGCGACGGGCTCCTTCGAGACGACCTGATCGACCACGTTGCCGTAGGCGTCCTCGGTGATGATCATTTCGCCGTCCACGCCGCGGAGGTATTCCTCGAACGCGGATTCCACGCCGCTGACGCCGACGGTGGCGTCGAGCGGGTAGCCGAGCTCGGTGTAGTATTCGACTTTGCTCGCCTGGATCTTGCCGACGCGGCCGAGGATGTGCGAGGCGACGCCGGGGTGCTCATAGACACGCGTGGCGGTCGTGACGATCGACACACCGCGCGTCAGGGTCTCTTTCACGCGCGTCAGGAGCGCGAGATCGACGTCAACGGCAACGGTGTACGGCTCCGCCGCGGAGAAGTTGTGCGTCTCCATGTCGATGCGGAACGCGAGAAGGAAAACGGCGTCCCCGCCGCCGTAGCGCATCGTTTCGTAGTCATCCTCGCAGATGCCGTAGCGGGCGAGGAAGAGGAACGCGGCGTTCGTCGCGGAGAGCTCGTCGCGGGAGCGGCCGTCCGGGTAGGCGACCGTCTTGGAGAGCTCGCGAAGGAGCCGGTCGAAGCGCGCGCCGTAAACGGCGCTCTTGAAATAATCGGCGTTGTACGCAAAATAAAGGTCGTCCCCGTCGAACGTCACCGTGAAGGGCATCGTCGGGACGGTCATCTCCTCCCCGCAGAGCTCGCGGAGGGAGAGGAGCAGGCCGTTTTTTTCGGTGTTCGTCCGGCCGATCGAGCCGCCGTCGAGGCGGACGTTGTAGCCGTAGGCGTTCGTGACGAGCGGGACGCCGTCGCGGTCGAAGATCTCACCGCGCTGCGCCTTGATCGAGACGGTGCGCGTCGTGAGGGACGCCGCGGTGGACATCGTGTAGTAGTCCTGCCCGGCAATTTGCAGCCGTACCAGCGTGACGGCGTAGAAGAGGACAAAAGCGGCGAAGAGGGCGATGACGGAAACGAGCCGTCTCAGGTACTGGTTGGACACGCGGCACACCTCCTTTCGGCAAAGCGTCTCCGGGGAAAAGCAGCCGCGTCAGCGGCTGCGGTAGCTCATATTCATGACGTCGCCGGTCTGCGCCTCGATGACGCGGCCGATGCCGACGGCGACGGAGTCCTGCGGGCTCTTGGCAAGGTACGTGCGGATGCCCGTGATCTGCTGGATGAGCAGCGGGAAGCCCGCGAGCAGCGATACGCCGCCCGTCAGGGCGATGCCGACGTCGTAGATGTCGGAGGAGAGCTCCGGCGGCGTCATTTCGAGCGCCGTGCGGATGCAGTCCACGATGCGGCTGATCGGCTCGCTCATCGCCTCGCGGACCTCGGCGGAGCGGATCGTGATGATCGCCGGCAGGCCGTTCATGAGGTTGCGGCCGCGGACTTCCATCTCGCCGCGGTCTGCGGCGGGGTGCACGGAGCCGATCGCCTTTTTGAGCATTTCGGCGGTGCCCTCACCGATGAGGACGCTGTATTTCCGGCGGACGTAGGAGACGATCGCCTCGTCGAGCTCGTCGCCCGCGATACGGACGGAGCGTGCGAGAACGATGCCGCCGAGGGACAGAACGGCCACCTCGGAGGTGCCGCCGCCGATGTCGATGATCATGGAACCGCGGGCGTCTCCGACGCGGAGCCCCGCGCCGATCGCCGCTGCGACGGGCTCTTCGATCAGCATGACCTGCTGGGCGCCGGCGTCAAGCGTCACGTCTTCCACGGCGCGCTTTTCCACCTCGGTGACGCCGCAGGGGACGCACACGACGACGCGCGGGCGGCTGATGATCGCGCCGCCGACCGACTTCCGGAAGAAATGGCGGAGCATTTCGGCGGTCACGCCGTATTCGGCGATAACGCCGTCTTTCAGCGGGCGCACGGCGACGATCGAGCCGGGCGTTTTGCCCAGCATGAGTTTCGCTTCGTTGCCGACGGCCTTGACGACTTTCGAGCGGGCGTCCACGGCGACCACGGACGGCTCGCGCAGGACGATGCCCTTGCCGCGGCTGTAAATGATCGTGTTGGCGGTGCCGAGGTCGATTCCGATGTTCTTCATAGCGTATTCCTTCTTCTCGTTTGGATCGTTTGGGGGCGGCTTCTTCAAACGTCGAAGCCGAACGTTTCGCGGAGGATCTCCGCGGTGCGGCAGAGCGGCAGCCCGACGACGTTGAAGTAGTCGCCGCGGAGTTCGCGGACGAAAACGCCCGCCCGCTCCTGGATGCCGTAGGCGCCCGCCTTGTCGAGCGGCGCGCCGGTGGCGACGTATCGCGCGATCTCGCTGTCCGCGAGGGTGCGCATGACGACGTCGGTCGAGACGCAGTCGGTGACTGTCGTCTGCCCGTCGGTGAGGGTGATCCCGGTCAGAACGCGGTGCGTCCTGCCGGAGAGGAGGCGGAGCATGGCGCTCGCCCGGTCGGCCGTGTGCGGTTTGCCGAGGATGACCTCTTCGCCCGTCTCGTCTTTGGCGGCGACGACGGTGTCCGCCGCCAGGATGACGGCTCCCTCCGGCGCTCTCCGGAGCGCCGCCTCCGCCTTGCGGCGGGAGAGCGTCCGGACGGTATCCTCGGGGGACGTGCCGCCGGGGAGCGATTCGTCGGCGTCCGTCACGAGTACCGTGAACGGAATGCCGGCCGTTTCGAGTATTTCACGCCGCCGCGGGGAAGCGGAGGCGAGGATCAGCGTTTTCATGTCACTTGACACCCGTCGAGCCGAAGCCGCCGCGCGCGGGCCCGCCGAGCGAGTCCACCTCGACGAAGTCGATCTTCGGCTGGTTTTCGATGACGCGGAACTGGCAGATGCGGTCGCCTGCGTGGATGACCGTGTCGCGCACGGCGTAAACGGGCATTTTCCACTCGTCCGTGTCGCCCGAGTACGAGCAGTCCACGACGCCGACGGAGTTCACCTGCAAAATGCCGAAATTTTTGAACGTGCTGGAGCGCGGCGCGATGTGCGCCTCATACCCCGCGGGCAGCGCCATGGCTACGCCGAGCGGGATGAGCGCGAAGTCGCCCTGTTTCAGCTCGACGTCTGCGGCGGCGCGCAGGTCGATCCAGTCGGACTTGCCGTCTATGTAGCGGAGCTTTTCGATCTTGTCGGAAAGATAGCGGATGCGGATCTCCATAGAATCCTCCAAAGTGTTATCGGATGCGGCGGATCGCGCCGGGGTAGGGCGTGCCGTTTTTGTAGCCGTCAATGACGCGCGCGGCTTCCTCCGCCGTTTCGACGGTGAAGAGGAACACGGCCTCCGTGAGACCGAGCCGCGCGAGCTCGTCCGGTTTGTCGCCCATGTAAGTCGGGACGGAGTTGAAGATCTCCGAGCGGCAGCCGCTCGACAACACGGGGAACGAGGCGCCCGTGCGGTCGCGGAGCACGCCGCGGCACGATCTCCCCTCGGGGGAGGACCCGCAGGAGCCGCCCGTGCCGCCGCGCCCACAGTCGTCGCCGCCGCCCGAGAGGGCGCAGCGCATCGTCAGCATCAGCGGGAGACGACCGTAGACGATCGCGGATTTTTGTCCGGTGAGGGCGCGCACCGCGCCTGCCGGAAGCTCCGGCGAGACCCCGACGACGGCGGCGCCGGCAGCGGAGATCACGTCGAGCAGCTGTTGGTTCATGACGGTGAAGCGGAAAGACGCCACGGGCTCGACGCCGAACTCGCGCACGAGCGAAAGCTCGCCGAAGTTGTGGACGACGGCGCGGCGCGGGTTGAGCGCTTCGAGCTGCCGCCGGATGCGGGGCTCGTCCCGGTCGAGCATGACCGGCGGGAGCACGGGCACGGCGCCGCCGACACATTCGTCAAGCGGCAGGCGGATCTCGTCGAAGAAATCGCGCGCGCCCTCGGGGATCTGCGCGGGGGAGCGGAAGTCGCCGATGCGGCGCGTCCAGAGCCCGGCCGACGGATGGCGGGCTGGTTTATAATCCGGCACGGGCGCGAGTGCTTCCCGCCCGGGTCTCAGAGCAATCAGATCGGCGACGGCGTCGCGCCGGAGCGCGTTGAGCTGGCCTTTCGTGAGGAACAGTTCGCCCCGGAGATCGACGTCAAGCGACGCGAGCGAGAAGCAGGTGCCGCCGAGCTTGCCGAGGGAATCCCGGACGGATTCTGCCGTCATCGGCTGTTTTTCCGCCGGGGCGGGCACGTCGCCCGCTGCCGATCCCGTGCGGACGCCGTCGGTCAGCGTGAGGACGGTCTTCTCACCGGGCGCGGCAGAGAACGTCCCGCGGAGCGGGATCGTCCGCGTCCTGCCGGGGAACGGTGAAACGTCGGCCGCCTTCTGCTCGTCGGTGCGGATGCCGCCCATCGAGCGGTAGCGCCCCGTGTAGTAGCCGTCGGTGAAGCCCTGCCGGCTGAACAGCGAGGACAGCTCGCGGATTTCGTCGGGAGTCGCGGCGCGGCGCTCGTCAAGAAGACGCCGCCAGACGCGCGTCGTCCCGTAGACGTATTCGGCGCTTTTTTGCCGTCCCTCGATCTTGAGCGAGGAGACGCCGGAGGCGATGATCTCGGGGACGTGTGCGCCGAGGCACATGTCGCGCAGCGAGAGCGGATAGTCGGACGCGCCGGGGTGTCCCTCAACCGTGTACGGCAGGCGGCACGGCTGGGCGCACGCGCCCCGGTTGCCGGAGCGTCCGCCCATGGCGAAGCTCATCATGCACTGGCCGGAGAACGACACGCAGTGCGCGCCGTGGATGAACATTTCGATTTCGAGCGGCGAGGACCGGACGAGCGCTTTGATGTCCGCGCCGGTGAGCTCGCGCGGGCAGACCATGCGGCAGAAGCCGAGCTTTTGAAGCGCCGCGGCATCGCGCGCGTTCGCGCCGGAGAGCTGCGTCGAGGCGTGGAGCGGGAGGTCGGGCAGATATTTCGCGATGAGGGAGGCAAGACCGGCGTCGGAGACGATCAAAGCGTCGGCACCCGCCTCGCGGAGCCATTCGGCAAAGCGGAGCGCCTCGCCGACATCCTCCTCGGGCAGCCGTGCGTTGACGGTGACGTAGGTGCGCACGTTCGCCTCGCGGCACGAGCGGATCGCCGAGGAGAGCTCGTCCCGGGAAAAGTTTTTCGCGCGCATGCGGCAGGAAAAGAGACTTCCCCCGAAGTACACGGCGTCAGCGCCGCCCTCGATGGCCGCCTCGAGTGCTGCCGGTGAGCCCGCCGGCGCGAGCAGCTCCGGCAGACGGTTTTCGTTCGTCATGGTCTTCCCCCTCGGGTAAAAGTCAGTTCTTGTCGTCCTTCATGCCCTGGAGCATCATCTCGAGCTGGCGCATTTTGCCGAGCGTCGCGGGACGCTCCGCCTGCTTTTCGGCGGGTTTTTCCTCGGCGGCGGGCGCCTCGGCCTTTACCTCGGCGGGAGCGGACTCCTCGTCGGATTTGCCGGCAAGGCGCGCTTCCAGAGCGGCGTTCTCCTCGCGGAGACGGCGCAGGTTGGCGTCGTAGAGGGAGACCTGTGCTTCGAGGTTGCGGATGCGCTTGTCGGCCTTCTGCTTTTCGGAGCAGTAGTCGAGCGCGATGAGGAGCGCGGCGTCCATCTTGGAGCAGCGTTTCGAGCGGACGGTCAGATCGCGGATCTCGCCGTCAAGCTTTGTAACGAGCGCGTTGATGTACTCTTCTTTTTCATCGGAAATGATGCTCAGCGGGACGTCGGCGATTTCGATCTGGAATTTTTCTTTCATGATCTTAAAACCTCTCTCTATTAATGATCAAGCAGTTGATACAGGAATTTTCACGCGGCGGCTGGATATACCACCTCAGCATCTATTATACACGATTTCCCGCGGTTTGGGAATAGGTTTTGACAAAAAAGTTGCGGGAGGGAAGCCCTCCGGAGGAGATTTTTGCAAGAGAAAAGCCGGGCTCTGAAGAGCCCGGCTGACTTTTATTTCAGGACACGCGGCACGCGTTCCGTGATGCCGCAGACGACCTCGTAGCCGATCGTCCCGGCGAGCGATGCGACCTCGTCCGCCGTGATCTCGCAGTCACCGTCCCGGCCGAAGATCGTCACGGCGTCGCCGACCTTTGCCCCGGGGACCTCCGTCGCGTCGATCATGAACTGATCCATGCAGACGCGCCCGAGGATCGGCACACGGCGGCCGCCGAGGAGGACCTCCCCTTTCCCGGAGATCGCGCGCGGCACGCCGTCGGCGTAGCCGGCGGAAACGGTGGCAACGACGGTATCGCCCTCGGTCACGAACGTCCCGCCGTAGCTGACCGGCACGCCTGCCGGCACCGTGCGGAGCCGTGTGATGCGGGCGCGAAGGGCCATCGCCGGGCGGAGCCCGACGTTTTTCGCCGGCACTTCGTCCGACGGAACGAGTCCGTACAGCGAGATGCCGAGCCGCGCCATGTCGCCCCGCGGCGTCATCGACGCGATCGACGCGCTGTTCTGGATGTGGCGGATCGGGATCTCAACACCGCGCGAGCGGAGCAGGTCGGTGAGCGCGAAGAAGCGTTCGGACTGCGCCTCGGCGCGGGATTTATCGGTCGCGTCGGCGGTGGCGAGGTGCGTGAAGATGCCCTCGACGAAAACGCCGGGGAGACGCGTGATCGCCTCGATCGGCTCCGCGGAGGACGGCTCGGCGGGGAAGCCGATGCGCGTCATGCCGGAGTCCACGGCGACGTGCAGGAGCGCCTTTTTGCCGGTTTTCAGCGCCGTTTTGCCGATCGCGGCGGCTTCCTCGACCGAATCGACGGGCAGGCGAAGCTCCGCCCGGACGGCCGCTTCGTACAGTTCGGGCAGGATGTGCCCGAGGACGAGGATCGGCGTTTCGATCCCGCCGTCGCGAAGGTCGAGCCCTTCCTCGGCGGTGGCGACGGCAAAAAAGTCGGGCCGCGTGCCCTCGGGCAGCGAGAGCAGCGCCTTCGCCGCGGGCAGAGCGCCGTGGCCGTAGCCGTTCGCCTTGATGACGGCGAGCAGCTTCTCCGCGGTCGGCAGAAGCCGTCTTGCCGCGGCAAAATTCTCTTTCACGGCGGAAAGGTCGATTTCCGCCCACGCGCGGCACCCCGCCGCGCTCGTTACGAATTTCATAAAATCACCTCGAGGGGAACGCGTGGGGGGCTCTTGCAAGAGCCCCCCACACCCCCAGAAACCTTAAACATTTTCCTGCTGCACCAATTTCGTCAGTGCAAAAATTTTCGTCCACCTTTTGGGGAAGGTGGCGCAGTGCAGGGCGCGTAGCCCTGCCCGGGGTCCCGGGCAAAGCAGCGTCAGCCCCGCTTATTTCCCCTCGTCGGTGTACGTTTCGAACTCGGCGATGACGGTGGAGCGGAGTTGCTCGAACAGCTCCGGCGCCTTGCCGCCGACGGGTTTGCCGCAGAACTCATTCGCGCGGACGG
>JAKSPV010000002.1 GCA_024404475.1 Clostridia bacterium
CGGGGCACGTCACCCACTTGTCCTCCACGTCATCGAGCCGGTGGATGATCGCCGCGATCCGCCCGCGGAACGTTTCGAGCGGCTCCGAAACGCCGAGGATATACACGTCCTGGTATTCCCCGTCGCCGCCGACGAGACCGACGATCTCGCCGTAGTTGATCGGATAGACGATCTCCGTGCCGTGCTTCGGGTGGCGCGTGCCGATCGGCCGGTCGACCGAGATCTCAAACTCGCGTGAGAAGATCTCCCCGCGCGAAAGAGAGGACGAAAGTTCTTCCTTCATGCCGCCACCGTCAGATATCCGCCAAGGCGAGATATTCCCTGCCGTGCTCGGCGATGAATTCTTTTCTCGATTCGAGGTCGTCGCCGGGGAGCGTGTCGAAGATGCGCTCGGTCGCCTCGGCGTCCGCCTTACAGACGCGGATCAGCCGGCGCGTCGCCGGGTCCATCGTCGTGCGGGACATCATCTCCGGCTCGTTCTCGCCGAGACCTTTCGAGCGCTGGAGCGTGTATTTCTGCTTCTTCGCTTCGAGCCCCTTGACGATCTCGTTTTTCTCCGGCTCGTTGTAGGCGAAGTACGTCTCGTCCTTCGTCGTGATCTCGTACAGCGGCGACTCCGCGATGTAGATGCGACCCTCGTCGATCAGCGTCGGGAGGAGCCGGTAGAACAGCGTCAGAAGCAAGACGCGGATCTGGAAGCCGTCCTCATCCGCATCGGTGCAGATGATGATCTTCGCCCAGCGGAGCGAAGCGAGGTCGAAGAGCGGCACGTCGCCTTTGACCTTACCCTTGATCTCCACGCCGCAGCCGATGACCTTGATGAGGTCGGTGATGATATCGTTCTTGAAAATACGGTCGTACGTCGCTTTGAGGCAGTTCAGCGTCTTGCCGCGGACGGGGATGATCGCCTGGAACTCGGCGTTGCGCGCGAGGATACAAGACGACATGGCGGAGTCGCCCTCCACGATGTAGAGCTCGCGGCGCTCGGCGTCCTTCGTCCGGCAGTTGTGGAACTTCTCGACGCGGTTCGAGATATCCATCGAGCCGGTCAGCTTCTTTTTGACCGTGATGCGCGCCTGCTCCGCGGATTCGCGGGAGCGCTTGTTGATGAGCACCTGCGCGAGGAATTTCTCCGCTTCGAGCGGCTTTTCGCGGCAGTAGAAATCAAGCTGTTCCTTCATGTACGCCGTCAGACATTCGGCGATGAACGTGTTCGTGATCGCCTTCTTCGTCTGGTTGGCGTAGGAGGTCTGCGTCGAGAACGAGTTGGTCACGAGGATGAGGCAGTCCTGCACGTCCTGGAACGTGATCTTCGACTCGTTTTTGTTGTACTTGCCGATCTCACGCAGACGCTTGTCCACCGCGTAGGTGAACGCCGTCCGGACGGCGCGCTCCGGCGAGCCGCCGTGTTCGAGGAAACTCGAGTTGTGGTAGTATTCGAGGACGTTGACCTTGTTCGAGCAGCAGAACGCGATCTCCGCGCGCAGGCGGTAATCGTCCTTGTCGTCGCGGTCGCGGCCGGTGCGTTCGCTCATTTTCCAAACGACGGGCTGCGTCAGCGCCGTATCGCCCGCGAGCTCGGTGATGTAGTCCGCGATGCCGTTCTCGTAAAAGTATTCCGTTTCGGTGAACTTCTTGTTTTCTTCCTCGAAGCGCAGGTGGAAGCGGATGCCCGCGTTGACGACCGCCTGCTTGCGCATCGTCTCCTCGAAGAACTCCCGCGGGATCGCGATGTCGGTAAAGACTTCGAGGTCGGGACGCCAGCGCTGCACCGTGCCGGTGCGCTTTTCTTTCTTCTCGACGGCGTCGCGGACGACGAGTTTCTGGCGCGTCGCCGAGCCCTTTTTGAAATGGATCTCGGAAACGGTCGTGCCGCTGTACGAGGTGACGTCCATGTATTCGGAGCTGTACTGTGTCGCGCAGGCGCCGAGGCCGTTCAGGCCGAGCGAGAATTCGTAGGCGGCACCGCCCTTGTTGTTCTCGTACTTGCCGCCGGCGTAAAGTTCGCAGTAGACGAGTTCCCAGTTGTAGCGCTTCTCCGCCTCGTTCCAGCCGAGCGGAACGCCGCGGCCGAAGTCCTCGACCTCGATGGAGTGGTCGCGGAACGCGGTCACGTAGATATCGCTGCCGTAGCCCTCGCGCGCCTCGTCCACGGAGTTGGAGAGGATCTCGAAGAACGAGTGCTCGCAACCCTCGAGACCGTCCGAGCCGAAAATGACGGCAGGACGTTTGCGGACGCGGTCGGCGCCTTTCAGCGAGGTGATCGATTGGTTGTTGTACTCCGGGGAGACCGTAGCTTTTTCTGGCATTGTGAACCTCCGGTGAGTGATCTCCGTCCGTCCGGACGGAAGCATAAATTCTATCATTATAAGTATACCATAAATTTTCTCATCTTGCAACGGAGGTCTTGCAACTTCCGCCGATTTTTAGTACAATGAACGTAGAAAAATGAAAGGAGAGATCCCCGTGCTCGACCGTCTGCTTTACGATCTCGGTGTCCGCGGCGCCGCCGCGCTGCCTGCCGGCGTCTGCCCTGTGCGCGCCGCGCATATTCTCCGGGGATTTTCTCCCCGTACCGTCACCGTTCTGACCGTGCCCTACCGCGCCGGCGGTGACACCGGCAACCTCGCCGCCTTTGCCGCGGCGAAGGACTACCACGCCTATTTCGCCCGTCTCGAAGAAGCCGTCCGCGCGGCGCTCGCACCGCTCTGTCCCGCGGCGGAAGTCCGCGTTTTCGCCGACCACTCGCCCTACGACGAGGTAACGCTCGCCGCCCGTGCCGGACTCGGCGTCCGCGGCGACAATGGGCTGCTTCTCACGGAGGAATACGGCTCCTACGTCGTTATCGGCGAGATCTGCTCGACACTCTCGCCGGAGGAGCTCTCCCGGCTCGGCATCCCGTATCTTCCGGAGCCGCTCGCGGAGGAGTCCTGCGAGCATTGCGGCGCCTGCGGCGCCGCCTGCCCGGGGCATTGTCTCCCCGGAAGCGACCGCGCGGGCTGCCTCTCCGCGATCTCGCAGAAGAAACAGCCGCTCTCGAAAGACGAAGAAGACGCGCTCCGCCGCGCGCCGTATGCCTGGGGCTGTGACATCTGCGCCGCCGTCTGCCCGCATAACAAGAATGCCAAGCCGTGCCCCGAAGGGTACTTTACGGAAGACGTCCTCCCCGGTCTCTCGCCGGAGGCGCTCGACGCCATGACGGACGGTGAATACGCCGCCCGCGCGTTCGGCTGGCGCCCGCGCGCGACACTCGCGCGCAATCTCTCGCTTCGGGAGGTACGCCATGATTGAATTCGTCACCGGCCGCGCCGGATACGGAAAAAGTGAATACGTGCTCTCCGGCATCCGCGACGACCTCGCCTCGGGCCGGAAGATCTGGCTCGTCGTTCCGGAGCAGCAGGAACTCATCTGGAACGGCCGCGCCGCGCGTCTGCTTCCGCCGGACGCGTTTCTCCACCTTGAGGTTGCCGGTTTCTCCGGGCTCGCCGAGGCGATCTTCCGCCGGCACGGCGGGCTTTCGTACCGCTACGCCTCGAAGGGCGGCAAAGCGCTGCTCATGTGGCGCGCCATGCTCTCCGTGCGTGATCAGCTCCGCGTTTTCAACCGCCGTCCCGGCCGTGAAGACCGGTACGTGCCGCTCCTCGCCGACGCTGTCCGCGAGATGAAGACGCACCGCGTCACGCCGCGGATGCTCGAAGAAGCCGCCGAAGCCCTCCGCACGGGCGACGAGACCGACACGGCGCTCTGCGACCGGCTGTCCGATCTCTCCCTCGTCGCCGCCGCCTACGACACAATGCTCCACGAGCATTACGACGACACCGAGGACACGCTCGCCCACGCGGCCGACGTCCTCGACACAGTCGACTTCTTCCGCGGCAGCATCGTCTACGTCGATTCCTATTACAGCGTAACGCCCGCGCAGGGCGAGATCCTCCGGCACATTTTCCGATCGGCGGAGAAAGTCGTCGTGACGTTCTCCCTTGAACGGAGCGATACCGGCGAGCCCCAATGGGGGCCGAGCCGCCGCTATTTTGAGGACATGCGCCGCCTTGCCGCGCGCGTCGGACAGACGCCGCGCGTCATCACCCTCCGCGACAACTTCCGCGCGGGGACGGACATGCTCCGCTATCTCGAAACGAACCTCTGGCGCTATGCCGCGCCCGCCTACGGCGGCGCGTACGACGGATCCGTCTCCGTGATCGAGGCCGCCGACCGCTACGAGGAGGCCGACATCGCCGCCTGCCGCGTCCACGAGCTCGTCCGCGCCGGTGCGCGCTACCGCGACATCGCCGTGATCGCCCGTGACATGGAAAAACTCCGCGGCATCGCCGACAGCACGATGGCCGCTTACGGCATCCCCTATTATCTTTCCGAGCGCGTCGGCGTTTCGCAGTCGCCCGCCGCGCGTCTCCTTTTCGCGGCGCTCGCCGCCGTGGAATACGGTTTCCAGCGCGAGGACGTGATCGCCCTCGCCAAGACAGGACTCTGCGGCCTCACCGACGCCGAGTGTGACGCGATCGAGCGCTACACCGACAAGTGGAAACTCCGCGGCCGCCGCGCGTTCTCGTCCGAGAACGAATGGCAGATGAACCCCGACGGCTTCACGGAGGACTGGTCGGACACCGGCCGCGCGATTCTCCGGGACGCGAACAGCGCCCGGGAAAAACTCGTCCTGCCGCTCGAGGCGTTCGCGGAGGTCTTCCGCGGCACGCCGACGGTCGAGACGATCTGCCGCGGCACCGTCCGTCTGCTTTCCGATTTTGGCGTCTATGACGCCCTCATCGCGTCTGCCGACGCGTGGGAAACGTCCGGCGACAGAGCCGAGGCGTCCCGCGTCCGGCAGATCTGGAACGCGATCTGCGACGCGCTCGACACGATGGTCGATATCCTCGGCGCCGAGCCGTGCGACGCAGGCAGTTTTGCCCGCCTTCTCGCACGCGTCATCGACTCCGCCGACATCGGCACGATCCCGTCCGGCGCCGATCAGGTCACGCTCGGCTCCGCCGACAAGCTCCGCCCCGACAAACTCCGCCACGTCATCATTCTCGGCGCCGTAGAAGGCGAATTTCCGGGACTTGCCGCGGAGAGCGGGTTCTTTTCCGACAACGATAAACTGCGGCTTGAAAGCGCTGGGATCATCCTCTCCGAGCCGACGGCTGCCGCCGCCGAGGAGGAATTCCTCCGCTTCTACCGTTCGCTCTGCGCCGCGTCCGATTCCGTGACGCTCATCCTGCCGCACCGCGACACGGGCGGCGGCGAGCTTTCGCCGTCCTCCGGCATGACGCGGATCCTTTCGCTCTTTCCTGACGCCGTGCGCGTACCGGACGAGACGTTCTTCGTACCCTCCGCGCGCGGGGCGCTGGAGGCGCTTCCGCGGCTTGGCCGCGGCACCGTCGGCGAGACGGTCCGCGCGGTGCTTCGCCGGCGCGGTGTTTCCGTCCCGGACGACGGGATCTTCTCGTCGCCCGACTGCGTATCGGCCGCCACGGCGGATGAACTGTTCCCGCGGACGCTCTCGCTCACGCAGTCGCGCCTTGAAAAATTCGTCGAATGTCCGATGTCGTATTACGGGCAGTACGTACTCCGTCTCGACGACGACCGTCCCGCGACGATCGCACCCGTGGACGTCGGCAACTTCATCCACGCCATTCTCGAATGTTTCTTCCGCGAGATCGACGGCCGTGAGCTGCCGCTCCCCGACGGGGAAGCCGACGCGATCACGGACCGGCTGATCGAGGAATATCTCGGTCGCGTTCTCGCCGGCGTCCGCATGACGCCGCGTCTTTCCCACCTCTTTGAGCTGCTCCGGCGGAACGTCCGGCGCTTCATCGCGCGTCTCTCCGAAGAGTTCGCGCAGAGCCGCTTCCGTCCCTACCGCTTCGAGCAGAAGATCGGCGGGAACGACCCGTCCGAGCCCCCGGCGCTCGTCGTTCCGCTGCCAGACGGCACGTCGGTCACGTTCCACGGCACGATCGACCGTCTTGACGTCTGCCGCGACGGAGACAAGGTCTACGTCCGCGTCGTGGACTACAAGACCGGCGGCAAAAGCTTCAAACTCAGCGACGCGCTGCTCGGCTACAACGTGCAGATGCTGCTCTACCTCTTCTCGATCTGGAAGATGCCGCGGTGCACCTTCCGCGAGGAACTTGCGGGCGACAGCGAGATCGTCCCCGCCGGCGTTCTGTACTGCAACGTGAAGCCCGAAACGCCCCTCTCCCCGCACGCCGTTTCACCGGAGGAAGCGGAGAAGGCGGCGCTTGACGCCTTGAAATCGAACGGTCTGCTTCTCGCGGACGAGAACATCCTCCGCGCGATGGAACAGGATCTGGCCGGCAAGTATATCCCCGTCAAGCTGAAAAAGAGCGGCGGGTTCACCGGCGGAGACGTGCAGAGTCTCGAAGAGTTCGGCGAGACCTACCGCGCCGTTCTGAACGTTCTCGGCGACCTCACGGCCGAGATGAAACGCGGCGACGCCGCGGCCCGCCCGAAAAAGCACGGGCAGGACGATCCCTGCACCTACTGTTCGCTTTACCCCGTGTGCCGCCGCACCGGGCGCGAAGCCGACAGCGAATAACAAAGCCAACGGAAAGGAGGGCTGACCGATGCCCGATGACAGATTTACCGACGCGCAGAACGCCGCGATCCTGCATCACGACGGCGACCTGCTCGTGTCCGCCGGTGCCGGTTCCGGCAAAACGCGGACGCTGACCGAGAAAGTCACGCGCTATTTGCTGTCGCACCCGGACAAGGACGCGACGTCCGTTCTCGCCGTCACGTTCACGAACGCCGCGGCGTCCGAACTGCGCGAGAAGATCGCGGCGCGGCTCACGAAAGCCCTCTCCGAAACGGGCGACAGCCGCGCCCTTTACCGGCAGATCGCCTCGCTCGAACGCGCACCGATCTCGACGATCCACGCGTTCTGCCTGCGTGTGTTGCGGCCGCGTGCCGCCGCGCTCGGCCTGCCGCCCGATTTTGCGATCGCCGATACCGGTGTTGCGGCCGCGCTGCGCGCCGCCGCCATGGCCGACGCCGTTGACGAGACATACGAACAGGCAGACGAAGCCCCCTGTGGCACCGCCTCCTTCCGCGAGCTTGCCGAACTTCTCGGCTCCGCGCGGAACACCGCGCGCCTCGAGCGGATGCTCTCCGATTTTGCCGTCAACCTCCGCGAGATGTCGTCCTCGCCGGACGCGCTCCGCGAGGCGGCCGACCGCCGCGAGCGGGAGGCCGGGACGGGCGTTTCCCTGCCAGACGACGGCGTGATCGCGTCCCTCGCCGGCTCGCTCGGCGCCTATTATGCCGCGCTGTTCGCTTCAATCGCGCACGAGATGGCGGAGAGCGAGGTGCTTCTCCGGAAATACGTGCCCATCGCCGAGGCATACGCCGAGCACGCCGCGCGGCTCATGAAAGCCGCCGAAAAAAACGACCTCGATACGGTCCGGCACCTTCTTTCGGCCGATCTTCCCGATCTTCGCTCCGTGCGTGTGAAGGATGAGGACAACACCGATGCGTCCGCGTTTTTCAAGGCGGAGCGCCCCGCGTACAAAAAGCGGCTCGACGCCCTCTTGCCGTTCTTCGATTTCGGACCGGAAGAGGCGGCCGCGGCCGCCCGTCAGACGGCCCGCATCGAGCGTGCGCTTGCCGACGTCGTCGAGCGTTTCGAGGAGCACTACACCGCCGAAAAGCAGCGCCGCGGGCTCGTCGATTACGGCGACCTCGAACGGTACGCGAAAGAGCTGCTCACGGACAGCGAAGGCAGGCCGACGCCTGCCGCCGCCGAGATCGCGGCGTCCTACGATCGCATTTTCGTCGACGAATATCAGGACACCAACCGCGTCCAGGACGCGATCTTCCGCGCGATCGCGAAGGAGCACGACCGCTTCCTCGTCGGCGACGTCAAGCAGAGCATCTATGGCTTCCGCGGCGCGGAGCCGGCACTCTTCTCCGAATACCGCCGTGCCTTCCCCGCGCTTGATCCGACGGCGGGGGAAGACACCTTCGCCGGAGACGCCTCCGTCTTCATGAGCGAGAACTTCCGCTGCGACGCGCCGATCATCGCGTTCACCAACCTCGTGTCGGACGCGATCTTCCCCTCCGGCGGGATCGGCTACACCGCGGACGACCGCCTCATCGCGCGAAAGACACCGTCGGGCGGCGCCCCCGTCGAGATCGCCGTCGTCCGAAAGGGCGGTGAGAACGATCCCGACGCCGAAGTGGCCTACGTCGCGCGGCGCGTCAAAGAACTGCTCCGCGACGGATACAAAAACGACGGCTCGAAGATCGAGCCGTCCGACATAGCCGTTCTGCTCCGCTCACCCGGCACCTCCGGGGAAATCTTTGCCCGTGCCTTTGCCAAAGAAAATATCCCCGCTGCCGCCTCGCGCGGCGGCAACTTCTTCCGCGAGCCGGAGATCCTGCTCGCGCTTGACCTCATGCGTTCGGTCGATAACCCGACGCGGGACGTCCCGCTCGCCGGCTGCCTGAAATCCCCTCTGTTCGGCTTCTCGATCGACGATCTTGCCCGTCTCCGGCTGAAAACGCCGCACGGCGCCCTCTGGGACGCCGTTCTCGCCGGCAGAGATGCGGACGACGGAACGCTCGCCGGAAAATGCCGCACCGCGGCAGAACAGCTCACCCGCTGGCGCCGGATGTCGCGCGGTACGCCGAGCGACAAGCTGATCCAGACGCTCTACCGCGAGACCGCCATCGCCGCGCGGGCGACCGCGCCCGGTGAAGACGGCGACAACGCACGCGCACATCTCATGACACTCTACGATATGGCGCGGCAGTACGAAGGAAGCGGATTCGGCGGTCTCTTCGGTTTTCTCCGCCATATCGACGACCTGATCGCCTCGGGCGAGACGCAGAAAAACGCCGCGGCTGACCGCGGCGGCGCCGTCCGCATCATGAGCATCCACGACTCCAAGGGTCTGGAATTTCCCGTCGTGTTCGTCTCCCGCGCCGCCAAGGGCTTCAATATGCAGGACGCGAACGCCTCGCTCCTCTTCGAGCCGGACGTCGGCATCTCGACAAAACTGCCGGACGAAACCGGTCTCGTCCTCTGCGACACGCGCCAGCACAAATGCGCGGCGCAGCGGATACGGATCCGTGCGAGAGAGGAAGAAATGCGCATCCTCTACGTCGCCATGACACGCGCCCGCGAGCGGCTGATCATCACCGGTGAGTCCAAAGATCCGCTTGATCTCGTCCGGAGCACCGCCGAAACGCTGCGCTTTGCCGCCCCGGACGGCGTCGTTCCGCCGTACCTCGTTCTGAGTGCGAACGACCACCTCTCGTGGGTCCTTCTCGCCGCCGAGGCACACCCGGACGACGGCTCATTCGTGATTCTGACGCCGGACACGCCCGAAGAGACAGACGGCGCCGACGCTGGCGAAGAAACAGCTGCTGCCGCACCGGTCGATGAAGAACTCGCCGCGCGGCTCGCGGAGCGGTTCGACTTCCGCTACCCGTACGAAGACATCGCAAAACTTCCCGCGAAGCTGATCGTCTCGCGACTCCATCCCGGCATCATCGACACGGACGAGCCGGACGACGAGACCTACACCGCGTCGGGGCGCTTCCTCGCCGCATCAGACGTGCATCCCTTGCCGTCGTTCCTTTCCGGCATGCCGGCGCACACCGCCGCCGAGGTCGGTATCGCCACGCACGCGTTCTTTGAGTTCTGCCGTCTCGATGCTCTTTCGGAGCCGGACGGCATCGGCCGCGAGCTCGCGCGGCTCGTCGGGGAAAAATTCATCACCGAAGAAATGGCGCGCCTCGTCCGGCGTGAACAAATCGAGGCGTTCCTTGCGTCACCGCTCTGCGGCAGGATGCGCCGCGCGCGGCGGATCGAAAAGGAGTTCCGCTTCTACGCCGCCGTCGAGGCCGACCGGCTGACGAACGATCCCGTCCTCGCGGAGAAACTCCGCGCAGGAGGCGCCGACGTCCTCGTGCAGGGCGTCGTGGACTGCTTCTTCGAGGATGAAGACGGAAAGATCGTCCTCATCGACTACAAGACCGACCGCCTCACCACGGCGGAGCTGGCGGACAGGTCACTCGCCGAAAAGAAACTCCGCGAGCGCCACACCGATCAGCTCACGTACTACCGCAAAGCGGTCGAAAAAATGCTCGGCCGTCCGGTGGACGAGGTCGCCGTCTATTCCCTGCCGCTCGGCGACACCGTCGAGATCCTGAAAGGAGAATAACATGAAGAAACGCCATATCGCCGCATTCGTCCTCGCGTGGATCTTCCTCGCCGCCGGGCTCGCGGGACTTCTCTCGCTCTCGCTCCAAGGAAACACCGGTGTGCCGGAGACCCCGGGGGCCCTCCTTGCCGTGCCGATCCTCGCGGCGGCGGAGATCGTTGCCATGGCGGCCGTCGCCGTCTGCTTCGCGGGCACGATTCTTCTTTCGGCGGCGCTCCGATACGCACCGAGCGTCCCGGGTGGGATCAAAACGCTCTCGCTCGTCGCCATCGTTCTCGCGTCCGTGTCGCTCGCGGCCGAGATCGGCATCGTGCTTCTCGCCGTCTTGCCGATCGATTGAACAACAGAAAAGCCAGCCGCTGTGGCTGGCTTTTTGATTTTCTTTTCTCACTCCCGGACGTGGTCCATGCCCTGCCCGAGAATCGAGTGGACGTGGCCGTCCGCGAGCGCATAGAAGACCGATTTTCCCTCGCGGCGCGAGCGGATGAGCCGGCTCTGTTTCAGGATTTTCAGCTGATGCGACACGGCGGACGGCGTCATCGAGAGCGCCGCGGCGATGTCGCAGACGCAGAGCTCCGCCTCGTGCAGAACGTACAGGATCCGCACCCGCGTCGGGTCGCCGAACACCTTGAACAGCTCCGCGAGATCGCAGAGTTCCGCCTCCGGCGGCAGCTTCTCCCGGACGAGCGCAAGCGACGCCTCATGGACTTCCGTCTCGTCGCAGAGTTCAACAGCAAAATCGTCACACATGTTTCTTATCTCCTTTCACACGAAGCGCACGGATCGCATTCAGAACGGCGATCACCATGACGCCGACGTCGGCGAAGACCGCAAGCCACATTCCGGCAAGCCCCAGCGCCGCAAGCACAAGGCACACGACCTTGACGGCAAGCGAGAAGACGATGTTCTCCCGCACGATGCGAAGGCAGCGCCGCGCGTGACGGATCGCTGCGGCGATTTTCCGGGGATCGTCATCCATGATCACAACGTCTGCCGCCTCGATCGCGGCGTCGGAGCCGAGCGCGCCCATGGCGATCCCGACGTCTGCCCGCCGCAGGACGGGCGCGTCGTTGATGCCGTCGCCGGCGAACGCCAACGCCTCGCCTTTGCCCTCCTCGCCGAGCAGACTTTCCACCACGGCGACCTTGTCCGCGGGCAAAAGATCAGCAAAAGCCCTGTCGATCCCGAGTTCGGCGGCAACTGCATCGCCGACTTCCCCCCGGTCGCCCGTCAGCATGACGGTCTTCCGGACGCCTTCCGTGCGGAGCGCAGCGATCGCCTCCGCCGCCTCGGGTTTCACCCGGTCGGCGATCAGAATATGCCCGGCATAAGTGCCGTCCACAGCGACGTGAACGACTGTCCCAACGCTTCGGCACGGTGCGCACGACGCGCCGGCTGCCGTCATCAGCTTGTCGTTGCCGACGGCGACACGATGCCCGTCCACCGTTGCCGTGACGCCCTGCCCGCCGATCTCGAAGACGTCAAAAACGAGCGCGGGATCGGGTTCTTTGCCATACGCCTCGCGGATGCTCCGGCCGATCGGGTGTGCCGAATACAGCTCCGCGTGCGCCGCGAGCCGGAGGAGTTCGTCTTCCGGCAGGGACGCGTGGTGGATGCCGGAGACAGCGAAAACGCCCTTTGTCACGGTGCCGGTCTTGTCAAGTGCGACCGTGCGCACCCGCGAGAGCGTTTCAAGATAGTTCGACCCTTTGACGAGGATGCCCGCGCGGGACGCGCCGCCGATCGCCGCAAAGAACGAGAGCGGGACGCTGATGACGAGCGCGCACGGGCAGCTGATGACAAGGAACGTCAGCGCCCGGTAGATCCACGCGGCAAAATCCGCCGCGCCGCCGAGCAGAAGCGACACGAGCGGCGGCAGAACGGCAAGCGCCAGCGCCGAGAAGACCACGGCGGGCGTGTATACCCGCGCAAAACGCGAGATAAACGCCTCCGAACGCGACTTTTTCGTGCCGGCGTTCTCGACCAGTTCCAGGATCTTTGAAGCCGTAGACGCGCCGAACGGGCGCGTCGTGCGGATGCGGAGAGGCGAGGTCAGATTGACCGTGCCGCTCGGCACCTCGTCGCCGGGGCGCACCGTCCGCGGACGGCTCTCGCCGGTCAGGGCCGACGTATCGAGCGCGCTCTCGCCGTCTTCCACCATGCCGTCGAGCGGGACTTTCTCACCGGGCGCGACAAGCACAAGCGAGCCGACAGCGACCTCCTCGGGCGAAACGACCGTCACCGCGCCATCATCTCCGATGACCGCCGCCGTGTCCGGACGGATGTCCATGAGCGCCCCGATGCTCCTCCGGCTCCTGCCGACCGCGACGCTCTGGAACAGCTCGCCGATCTGATAAAGCAGCATGACGGCAACGCCCTCGAGGTACTCTCCGAGTGCGAATGCGCCGACGGTGGCGACCGCCATGAGGAAATTTTCATCGAACGGGCGGAGCCGGATGATGCCGCGCACGGCGCGGCGCAGGATGTCATACCCGATGACGAGATACGGCACGAGAAAGGCGAGAAGCCGCCAGACACCCGTGAGCGGCGCGATGGCCGCCGCGGCAAGCAGCACCGCCGTCAGCACGATGCGGAAGAGCATCTTTTTCTGTTTCTTCGTCATATCAAAACTCAATCTCGCAGTCGTCCTCGACACGGCGGCAATTTTTGAGCACGGCTTTCATGACTTTTTTCTCGTCGGCACCGTCCTCGAATTCGACCGTCATTTTGAGTGCCATGAAGTTGACCGACGCGGCCTTCACGCCGGGCGTCTTCCCCGCCGCCTCTTCCATGAGATTCGCGCAGTTCGCGCAATCGACTTCGATTTTGTACGTTTTCTGCATAATTGCCTCCCGATATTTGCATACTTGAACAATCATTCAAATGTTTTCGTGTAAGAACGGGGGCTGCCGGCGGCAGCCCCCCGTTTCAGTTCTGTTTGTCTGTGAGAAAGGCGCGGAGTTTTTCATAGGATTCCTCGCTGAGGTTGTGTTCGATCCGGCAGGCGTCGCTCTCCGCGACCTCGTCCGAAACGCCGATCCTCCGGAGGAACGCCGTCAGAAAGCGGTGCTTTTCGAGCGTCTGCTCCGCCACGGTGCGTCCCGCGGCAGTCAGGAGCAGCGTTCCGTCCGCGTCGCGGGTGATGAAGCCCTCCGATTCCAGTTTGCCCATCGCGATACTGACGCTCGGTTTCGAGAAGCCGAGCTGCGTCGCAACGTCAATGGAGCGGCAGCTGCCGCGCGATTCCTCGACAACGAGGATCGCTTCGAGATAATCCTCCCGGGAACGGTATTCGCTCACGGAACTCCCCTCCTAAAAATCAGTTTTTTCCGCCTTCAAGGTTATTATACGCGCATTTTTCGGCGGCGTCAAGAGCCGCCGCCCGATTTTTCGTCCGCCTGCCCGCGGCACGCGGCGCAGTCTCCGGTGCAGCCGGAGCAGCATGACGGTGACTTACCGCTCTTCTTCCGGCGGTGCGAGAGCCAAAAGGCGAGCCCGGCGACGAGCGCGACGGCGGCGATTACGATCCAGTCCGCAAGTGTCATCCCGTCACCTCACGCAAGGCCGAACGCCATGCCGATGAGCCGGACGGCGAGAGCAAACACCCACGCGATCGCGCACTGCTCGACGATGACGAGCGCCGCCCACCGTCCGCCGAGTTCCCGCTTGATCGCGGCGATCGAGGCGATACACGGCGTATAAAGCAGGCAGAAAACGAGGAGGGACATGGCGCCGAGCGGAGAAAGGAACGAGGCGACCGCACCCGCGGCAAGCGAGGTACCGCCGAACAGGACGGTCAGCGTCGAGACGACGCTCTCCTTGGCGATGAAGCCGGCGATCAGCGCCGTGACGATCTGCCACGAGCCGAAGCCGAGTGGCTTAAATACGGGCGCAAGGAATCCCGCAACGGACGCGAGGATGCTCTCGCCGGAGTCGGCGACGACGGCGAGGTGGAAATCAAACGTTTCGAGGAACCACACGACGATCGACGCGAGGAAGATCACCGTGAACGCGCGCTGCAAAAAGTCCTTCGCTTTCTCCCAAAGGAGGTGCAGCACGTTTTTCGCGCCGGGCAGGCGGTAGTTCGGCAGTTCCATGACGAACGGCACGGCCTCGCCGCGGAACACGGTATTTTTCGAGACGAGCGCGAAGAGCACGCCCACAAGCATCCCGAGGAAATAGAGCCCGACCATAACGAGCGGCTGATAAGCACGCGGGAAGAACGCCGCGGTGAAGAAGCCGTAGATCGGCAGTTTCGCGGTGCAGCTCATGAACGGCGTCAGAAGGATCGTCATTTTGCGGTCGCGCTCCGACGGGAGCGTGCGGCTCGCCATGACGCCCGGCACGGTGCAGCCGAAACCGATCAGCATCGGGACGATGCTGCGGCCGGAGAGGCCGATGCGGCGGAGCAGTTTATCCATGACGAACGCGACGCGCGCCATGTACCCGCTGTCTTCGAGCAGCGAGAGGAAGAAGAAAAGCGTGACGATGATCGGCACGAAGCTGAGGACGCTCCCGACGCCCCCGCAGATGCCGTCCACGACAAGTGAGCGGACAACGTCCGAAACGCCCGCCGAGACGAGCGCCCCGTCAAGCAGTCCCGTCAGCGCCGTAATGCCGCGCTGCAAAAGGTCCTGCAAAAACGCGCCGATGACGCCGAAGGTGAGATAGAACACGAGCGCCATGATCCCGATAAACGCGGGGATCGCGGTATATTTGCCGGTGAGGATGCGGTCGATCTTGCGGCTGCGCAGATGTTCGCGGCTCTCGCGCGGACGGACGACCGTCTCGTCGCAGAGCGAGCGGATGAACGAGAAGCGCATATCGGCAATCGCGGCGGCGCGGTCCATACCGCGCTCCTCTTCCATTTGCAGGATGATATGTTCAAGCATCTCTTTCTCGTTCTGCGTGAGGTGCAGCGCTTCCAAAACGAGCGAGTCGCCTTCAAGCAGCTTGCTCGCGGCAAAGCGGACGGGGATGCCCGCCTCCTTGGCATGGTCTTCGATCAGGTACATGATGCCGTGGAGACACCGGTGGACGGCGCCGCCGGCGACGTCCTCGCCGCAGAAATCGGTGCGGCCGGGACGCTCCTGGTACTGCGCGACGTGCATCGCGTGGCGCACCAGCTCATCGACGCCCTCGTTCTTCGCGGCGGAGATCGGGACGACCGGGATGCCGAGCCGCTGTTCCATCGCGTTGATGAGCACCGTGCCGCCGTTGCCGCGCACTTCATCCATCATGTTAAGTGCCAGCACCATCGGAATGTCGAGCTCCATGAGCTGCAGCGTCAGGTAGAGGTTGCGTTCGATATTCGTCGCATCGACGATGTTGATGATGCCGGTCGGCTTCTCGTCGAGAATGAACTGCCGCGAGACGATCTCCTCGCTCGTGTACGGCGAGAGCGAGTAGATGCCGGGCAGATCGGTCACGAGCGTGTCGGGCTGCCCGCGGATCGGGCCGCTTTTCTGATCGACGGTCACGCCGGGGAAATTGCCGACGTGCTGGTTCATGCCGGTCAGCCCGTTGAACAGCGTCGTCTTGCCGCAGTTCTGGTTGCCTGCGAGCGCGAACGTCAGCGTCTGCCCTTTCGGGAGCGGATGCTCGTCTGCCTTGACGTGATACTTGCCGCCCTCACCGAGGCCGGGGTGCGGCGGGATCGCCCGCCGGCCGGACTTCACCGTGCCGGGCGTTTCTGCTTTCTTTTCCCCCTCGAGCGGGCAGATACCGATCTTTTCGGCATCCGCGAGCCGGAGCGTCAGCGAGTACCCGTGGAGCTGCAGCTCCATCGGGTCGCCCATCGGGGCGTACTGCATCAGCGTGACCTCCGCGCCGGGGATCACGCCCATATCGAGAAAATGCTGTCTCAGCGAGCCCTCGCCGCCTACCGAGGTAATGACGGCGCTCCCGCCGACGGGCAATTCTTTCAGCGTCATACAAGTCTCCTTTTCCGAAGAAACCGGGCGCGGAGTTATTGATAACTAACCGCCGGCCCTGCGATAGCCCCGCCGAAGCGGGGCACCCTTTGTTCTTACAGAGTTATCATACACTAACTTGCCGTATTTGTCAAGCGCGGAAACGAAAAAATGCGGCGTCGGAAGCGGGTCTTTTCGGGCAAATTGCCGGGGCGGAACGATTCTGTGTTGGGGCTCCGCCCCAAGCCCCACGCCTATGCGGCGGGCGAAAACTTTTGCACCGACTAAATTGATGAAGCCGGAAATGGTTTAAGGTTTCTGGGGGTGCGGGGGGCTCTTGCAAGAGCCCCCCGCGTTCTCTCTCTCAGTTCCCGTGTTTGTGGAGACTTTCGGTGACGGGGACGGTGACGGTCTTCTCGTAGCAGGAGAAGATGTCCGAGACGAACGCCTCGTCCGGCTTCTTCGTCAGGATACTGACCACAGGCACGACGATGAGACCGAGCAGCATCGCGAAGGCACCGCAGTTGATCGGGCTCTGGAGGAACGTCGGGAACACGTCCTTGAAAAACATGTTGGCGAGCATGATGCCGGAGCCGCAGATGAAGGACGCGGCGACCGCGGGCTTCGTAACGCGTTTCCAGTAGAGCGAAAGCAGGAACGGCGCGAGGAACGAACCGGCGAGCGCACCCCAGGAGAGGCCCATGAGTTGTGCGATGAACGTAACGTTCAGCTTGTACTGGATGACCGCGATGACGGCGGAGAGAATGATGAACACGCCGACGAAGATACGGATCACAAGAAGGTCGCGTTTCTCATTTTTCTTCTTCGTAAACGTCGGCGCGATGAAGTCGAGCGTCAGCGTCGAGGACGAGGTCAGAACGAGCGACGAGAGCGTAGACATCGAAGCGGACAGAACGAGCACGAGCGTGATACCGATGAGCGCGGGCGAGAGTTTCGAGAGCATTTCGGGAATGATCGCGTCGAAGCCCTCCGCGGCAACGTCCACGTTGAAGAGACGTCCGAAACCGCCGAGGAAGTAGCAGCCGCCGGCAACGATAACGGCGAAGATCGTCGAGACGATCGTGCCGGTATGGATGGATTCCTCACTCTTGATCGCGTAGAACTTCTGCACCATCTGCGGCAGGCCCCACGTACCGAGCGAAGTCAAGAGGATGACCGAGCCGAGCGAGACGGGATCCGGGCCGAAGAACGAGGCGAAGACGCCGGGCGTCGTCGAAACGGTCTCGTCGGTGACACGAGCCAGCGCGTCGAGCGAGCCGGAGAAACCGCCGTTCAGCGAGAGCACCGCCGCGATGATCGCCACGATGCCGACGAGCATGATGATGCCCTGCAGAAAGTCGTTGATCGCGGTCGCCATGTAGCCGCCGGCGATGACGTAGACCGCCGTGAAGACCGCCATGACGATGATGCAGATCGTGTAATCCACGTTGAACGCCATGCCGAAGAGACGCGACAGGCCGTTGTAGAGCGACGCGGTGTACGGAATCAGGAAAACGAAGATGATCAGCGAGGACGCGAGCTTGAGTCCGCGGCTGCCGAAGCGCTTCTCAAAGAACTGCGGCATGGTGGCGGCGGAGAGGTGCTGCGTCATGACGCGCGTACGGCGGCCGAGGAGCACCCATGCGAGAAGCGAGCCGATGAGGGCGTTGCCGATGCCGATCCACGTCGAGGCGACGCCGAATTTCCAGCCGAACTGGCCGGCGTAGCCGACGAAAATGACCGCGGAGAAGTAGGACGTACCGTATGCGAACGCCGTCAGCCACGGGCCGACGCTGCGGGAACCGAGCACGAACGAGGAAACGTCCGTCGAACGCTTGCGGCAGATGAAGCCGACAGTGATCATGACGGCGAAAAAGACGACGAGCATGATGATCTGGATAGCCATACGAAGATACCTCCGAATGAATTTGCATATAAAAAGACGGCACCGGAAAGCCCGGGGCCGTCACTTTTACGCTGCATGAGTATCAAAAAATCACAGCGCAAGACAGCCCCGTTTCGTATAATAATAGTAATAATAGTTACCGAAACGCATTGCCGTCTCCTCCGTTCCCTTTTGATGCACCTATCTTACACCCGTTTTTTTCGTTTGTCAATACTTTATCACATAAAAGCGCTAAAGTTTTTTGTTTTTTACAAAAAAGCCGCTCCGGAGAGCGGCTTTCGTGTTCAGCAGGAGATGTCATCCATCATTTTGTAGAGTTTGCGGTAGGCGATGCGCTTTTCTTCACAGATCTCACGCATTTCCTTGATCTGGGAGTTGGAGAAGTGGTCGAGGTCGCCGTCCTTCAGCTTGCCCTTGTACATCCGGTCAAGGATCAGGGCGTAGTTGATGTTGTACTCAACGATCTCATTCTCTTTCTTGCAGATGACGAGATCAGACTTGCCGGCGAGGAGCTGCTCCACGGCGGCGTAGCCCATTTCGGTCGCCAGCATACGGTCGTTCAGCGTCGGAGAACCGCCGCGGACGATGTGCGCGAGGCGGACGAACTTCGTTTCGACGTCGGTCTCTGCCTGGATGCGCTTCGCAAACTCTTCGGACTTGAATTCCGGATGCTCTGCCGGGTAGCCCTCGGCGATGACGACGATGAAGGAGCGCTTGCCGCCGGCTTTCAGACGGCGGATCTTCTCCATGAGCGCCGGCTCGTCGAACGGGCATTCGAGAAGCGCCACGCCGACGGCGCCGCAGGCGATCGCCGTGCGGATCGCGATGTCGCCGCAGTTGCGGCCCATGACCTCCACGACGTTGCAGCGGGCGTGGGATTCGCAGGTGTCGCGCAGGCGGTCGATCGCATCGACGACGGTGTTCATCGCCGTGTCGAAGCCGATGCTGTCGTCCGTCGCGGTAATATCGTTATCAATGGAGCCGGGAACGCCGATCGTCGGGATGCCGCGGTTGGAAAGATCGGTCGCACCGCGGAACGTGCCGTCGCCGCCGATGGCAACGATACCGTCGAGCCCGTACTTATGGCAGGTATCGACTGCCTTCTGCATACCTTCCTCGGTCTTGAATTCGAGGCAGCGGTCGGAATAGAGGAATGTGCCGCCGCGGTTCAGGATGCCGGAAACGGCTCTCGCGTCGAGCGGGATCATCTTCTCGTGGATGAGGCCGTAGTAGCCGCCCTGGATGCCCACCACTTCGACACCGTTAGAAATAGCGGCGCGCGTAACGGCACGTACTGCGTTGTTCATGCCGGGAGCGTCACCGCCGGAAGTCAATACACCGATTTTTTTGAATTTCCGTTCCATCTTTGTAAATCTCCTCTGTCTGGGATAGGCCTATTGTACCCTATTTATGTGCGAAAATCAAGTGCCGCGGCAACTTTCCTTTTCATTTTGTCGAAAAAAGCGAGCCGGACGGGGGGGAGGCAGAAGACAAACGAAAACTTCCGAAAGACAAAATCGGTACGGCAGAAAACCTTTTCTGGTTTTCGGGGTGTGGGGGACTTTGCAAAGTCCCCCACGTGCCCCCTTTACAAACGCGCGATTTGTCGTTATAATAAGAGAAGAAAAAAGCAAAGGAGCACGGACATGGGAAAGAAAGCAAGCGGACAGACGACGGAAAATCTGTTTTATAAGGCGCGCCTGGCGGCGGCGGAGACGGATGAAACGTTCTCCTCGCGTGAAAAGGCATCGCTCGTGCTCGGCATTGACCGCACGCGGCTCGCGCGCATCGAGGGCGACGCCGTTTTGCCGCACCCGGACGAAGTCGCCGTCATGGCGAAATGCTACGGCGATCCCGCGCTCCCGCTCCACTACTGCGCCGAAAACTGCCCGCTCGGGCAGGGACGCGCCGTTCCCGTGGACGACGGCGATCTTGACCGGCTGACGCTCCGCGTGCTCGGCTCGCTGCAAAGCGCCGGCGAGCTGACCGAGAAGCTCGTCGCCATCACCTCCGACGGCAAGATCGAAAAAGCAGAGGAAGAAACGCTCCGCGAGGTGCTCGCGCTGCTTGACCGCGTTTCGGCGGCAGGCGCGTCGCTTAAACTCTGGGCAGAAAAGAACACGACGGTGTAAGAGGCAAAAAATGGATCAGTTCAAACTGGCAGCGCCCTACAAGCCTGCGGGCGACCAGCCCGAGGCGATCGAAAAGCTCGCCGCCGGTGTCGAGGCAGGCATGCGCCGGCAGACGCTGCTCGGCGTCACCGGCTCCGGCAAGACGTTCACGATGGCGAACGTGATCGCCCGAGTGAACCGCCCGACGCTCGTCCTCGCACATAATAAAACGCTCGCGGCACAGCTCTGCACGGAATTCCGCGAGTTCTTCCCGGAGAACGCCGTCGAGTTCTTCGTCTCCTACTACGACTACTACCAGCCGGAAGCGTATATCCCCGGCAAGGATATGTATATCGAAAAGGACGCGCTGATCAACGACGAGATCGACAAGCTCCGCCACAGCGCGACCTCCGCCCTGCTCGAGCGGCGCGACGTCATCGTCGTTTCCTCCGTCTCGTGCATCTATTCCCTCGGCGATCCGCACGAGTACGCCGCACAGGTCACGGCGCTCCGCCCCGGGATGCCCGTTTCGCGGAACGACGTCGCCGAGCGGCTCATCTCCGTCGGCTACGAGCGGAACGACATCGGCTTCGTCCGCGGCAAGTTCCGTATGCGCGGCGACGTTCTCGAGATCATCCCCGCGAGCGAGAACGAGCACGGCATCCGCGTCGAGTTCTTCGGCGACGAGATCGACCGCGTGTCGGAGTTCAACCCGACGACGGGACAGGTCCTCCGCGAGCTGAAATACGCCGCCGTCTATCCCGCGAGCCACTACGTCATCGCACCCGGCAGCCGCGAGCGCGCCTACGAGGAGATCCTCTCCGAAATGCAGGAGCGCGTCGATTTCTTCAAAGCACAGAACAAATTTCTCGAAGCCCAGCGCATCGAGGAGCGCACACGGTACGACCTCGAAATGCTCCGCGAGATCGGCTACTGCTCCGGTGTCGAGAACTATTCCCGCATCTTCGCCGGGCGGGAGCCCGGCTCGACGCCGTACACCCTGCTCGACTTTTTCCCGAAAGATTTTCTCATGTTCATTGACGAGAGCCACGTCACGCTCCCGCAGGTGCACGCGATGGGCGGCGGCGACAGAGCACGCAAGGAAAACCTCGTCGAGTACGGCTTCCGTCTGCCGTCGGCGTTCGACAACCGTCCCCTGCACTTCTCGGAGTTTGAGGAAAAGATCAATCAGGTCATCACCGTCTCCGCGACGCCCGGCGACTATGAACTCGAGGTATCGGAGCAGGTCGTCGAACAGATCGTGCGCCCGACGGGACTCCTCGATCCCGAGGTGGAGGTGCGCCCGGTCGAGACGCAGGTGGATGATCTGCTCGGCGAGATCCGCGAGCGCACGAAAAAGGGCGAGCGCGTCCTCGTCACCACGCTGACGAAGAAAATGGCGGAAGACCTGACCGACTATCTCGGTGAGCAGGGCGTCCGCGTCAAATATATCCACCATAACGTCGAGACGATGGAGCGGCAGGAGCTGATCCGCGACCTGCGCGCCGGGGTATACGACGTCCTCGTCGGCATCAACCTGCTCCGCGAGGGTATCGACTTGCCGGAAGTGACGCTCGTGGCGATCCTCGACGCCGACAAGGAGGGCTTCCTCCGTTCGGAACGCTCGCTGATCCAGACGATCGGCCGCGCCGCGCGAAACGTCGGCGGCAAAGTGATCATGTACGCCGACACCGTAACGGAGTCGATGCGCGCCGCGATCGACGAGACGAACCGCCGCCGGAAGCTGCAGGCGGACTTCAACGAGGCGCACGGCATCGTGCCGACGACGGTCAAAAAGGATATTCGCGACGTCATCGTGATCGCAAACGACTCGAATTCGCAGAAAAGCCGCCGCGGGCGGAATGTACAGTCGAGCCCGGTCGCGGGCGCCGACCGCGAAACCTCGGTCGAGGAGCTGACGCGGCAGATGAAGGAAGCGGCGAAGCAGCTTCGCTTCGAGGAAGCCGCGTACCTCAGAGACCGGATCAAGGAACTGCAAAAATAAAGGGCTCCCCGTCGGGAGCTGAAACAAAAAAGCCGGGATTTTCCCGGCTTTTTATTTGTGGTTTTCAATCATTCCAAGCACGTCGGTCGTCTCATCGACCGCGATGCGCGGCAGGAGAAAAACCGATTTGGGATCGCCGCGCCGCACGACGGCCACGCCGCCCGCGGTCGTCAGCGTCATTTTGACGCCGAGTGCGCGAAGCACCGTCTCGCTCTCCTCGCTCCAAAGTCCGAACGGGTACGCGAGGATCGCCGCATCGCCGCCGAGCGGTGCCAGCAGCGCCTGCATCTTCTCAAAGTCCGCGCGCAGCGCCGCTTCGTAATCCGCCGCCGATTCCCCGGCGCGGCGGAGCACGCCCTCACGGTAGGTCTCCGGCGAGCGTTCCCTGTCAAGTCCGACATTGTGGCAGTCGAACGTGTGGCTGATGAGGCAGAGCCCCGGCGCAGGCACATCGTCCGCACCGAAATGCGGGTACATCGGCTCGCCGGTATCTTTGTAGGTGTCCCGCCCGAACGACACGCCGATCACGGCGACCGTCAGCGGACAGCCGAGCCGCTGTGCGACCGGCAGCGCCGCGTCAACGGCGGAGGCGTATCCGTCGTCTGAGACGACGACGAACGGCTTGTCCGGAAGCGCCGTCCCGTCCGCCGCGTAGGCGAGCACGTCACGAAGCGTCACGGCGGTGTACCCCGCATCGAGCAGTGCGCGGAGCTGGCTTTCAAACGTCTCTGCCGAAACGCCCTCCGGTGCGAAATCGTGGTACATCAAAATCGGCACGCGGGTCTCCTCCGGCGCACGCACGCATGAAACGAGCGCCGCGGCAAGGAGAAACGCCAGAAGAAGCGTCAGCCGGCGCCTCATCTCTCGCCCTCGGGGATATCGAGCATCCGGCGGATATCGGCGAGATCGACCGCGGTGATCGTCGCCTGACTTGCGGCGCGGAGCGATTCATTATCGGTCACGAGCAGTCCTGCCGCGCCGGCGTTCATGCCGGCGCCGGCGTCGATCTCCCGGTCGCCGATCATGACGGTCTTTCGGGGATCGAGTCCGTGCTTTTCGATGAGGTACAAGACGGCGTCGGGCGCCGGCTTCGACGGGAAGTCCATGTCCGCCGTCACGAAATCGTCGAACAGGTCGAGAATGCCCTCGAGCCGCAGATATTCGATCGCGAGGTTGTCGCGGTGCGTGTAGAGATAGTTGCGCCCGCCCGCGCGGACGACGTCGCGGAGCAGCTCGATCGCGCCCGGGAACGGCACGACGCGCGGCAGGACGCTCATATCGGCTTCGAGTTCGAAGACGCGCTTCGCCTCGTCCTTCGTCAGTCCGAAATAGTTGAACGCGTGGTGCCACGACTGCCTTGCCAGCGAGTCGATCAGCGGCATTGCAGCTTCGATTCCCTTCTCCCGCGCGAGGTACGCCTGAAAGATGCCCTCGGAGTGAGGATAGCTGTCGTAGAGCGTGCCGTCGAAATCCCAGATATAGTTCTTGAAAAGCATAAGCCACCTCCGGCAGAACGGGAAAAAGCACCGGTCGCCCAGTGCTTTCTCCGCTGAAAAATCACTTATTTTTTGAGTGCGATCGCGGCCTTGCACTTCGCGGCAATGGAAGCGCCGTCAAGACCGTAGTAGCTGATCAGTTCCTTGGCGGGACCGCTGCGGCCGAAGACGTCTTCGACACCGACGCGGAGCACCGGAACGGGGCATTTTGCACTCAGGGTCTCGCAGACAGCGCCGCCGAGACCGCCGATGACGGAATGTTCCTCGCAGGTCACGACGCAGCCGCACTTCTGTGCGTTGGCAACGACAAGATCCTCGTCAAGCGGCTTGATCGTTGCGATGTTGACGACGGAGGCGCTGATGCCCTCGTTCGCCAGAAGATCGCGCGCAATAAGCGCCTGCTCAACTTCAAGACCGGTCGCGATGATCGCGACGTCCTTGCCCTCTGCCATCTGGACGCCCTTACCGATCTCGAACTTGTAGTTCTCGTCGAAAAGGATCTTGGTGGCATAGCGGCCGAAGCGGAGGTACACAGGGCCGTAATAATTGATCGCTGCTTCCACGGCGAGGCGTGCTTCAACGCCGTCGGCCGGGTTCAGGATGACCATGCCGGGGATCGTGCGCATCAGCGCGATATCCTCGTTGCACTGGTGGGTGGCGCCGTCCTCACCGACGGTGATGCCGCCGTGGGTGCCGCCGATCTTGACGTTCAGGTGCGGATAGCCGACACCGTTGCGGACCTGCTCGAAGGAGCGGCCTGCCGCGAACATCGCAAAGGAGGAAGCGAACGGAATGAAGCCGGAAAGCGCCAGACCGCACGCGACGTTGATCATATCATTCTCCGCGATACCGCAGTCAAAGAAGCGGTCCGGGAACGCCTTCTTGAAGACGCCGGTCTTCGTGGCAGCGGCAAGGTCCGCGTCCAGAACGACCAGATTCTCATATTTTGCACCGAACTCTGCGAGCGCCTTACCGTAGGCCTCGCGGGTGGCCATTTTTTCTACTACGTCAGCCATTGTTTCGTACCGTCCTTTCACGCGTTGACGCCGAGTTCAGCCAGCGCCTGTTTGTATTCGTCCTCGTTCGGAGCCTTGCCGTGCCAGCCCACGGAACCCTCCATGAAGGAGACGCCCTTACCCTTCAGGCTGTGAGCGATGATGATGGACGGCTTGCCCTTGCAGGCGCGAGCGGCGGCAAATGCCTTCTCGAGAGAATCGAAATCGTGCGCGTCAGCGTCAATGACGTTCCAGCCGAATGCACGGTACTTCTCATCGTGCGGTGCCGGACCGATAACGTCGGCGATCGGACCGTCGATCTGCAGACCGTTGGAGTCGAGGATCACGCAGAGGTTGTCCAGCTTGTAGTGAGCGGCGAACATAGCTGCTTCCCAGCATTCGCCCTCTTCGCTTTCGCCGTCACCCATGATGGCGTAAACGCGGTAGTCCGCACCCTTCAGCTTCGCGCCGAGCGCGAGACCGTTGGCAACGGCAACACCCTGGCCGAGCGAGCCGGAGCTCATGTCAACGCCGGGGATGTGCTTCATGTCCGGGTGGCCCTGGAGATAGCTGTCCGTCTTACGAAGCGTTTTGAGGTCTTCCACCGGGAAGAAACCGCGGTTCGCCAGCGTGGAATAAAGCGCCGGAGCGGTGTGGCCCTTGGAGAGAACGAAACGGTCACGGTTCTCCATCTTCGGGTCCTTCGGGTCGATGTTCATTTCGACGTTATACAGATAAGAGAAAATATCAGCGATGGAAAGAGATCCGCCCGGATGGCCGGATTTTGCCTGGAAAGTGGATTCGATGATGCCGATACGAACCTGGCGGGCAAATTCGCCAAGCTTGGCTTTCAGCTGCTGGTCCATGATGTACCTCCGAAAATTGGGATCATTTTTGTCCCTTAACTCTTGTTATTATAATACGGAAAGGAAAGCGTTGTCAAGGCGAACGCCCCGAAAAATACCGTCATGAAGCGGTTTTTTTGCCCGCGCGCGGTTTTTCCGTAAAAGGTTATTGACAAACGGGGGAAAAGCGGCTATAATAGCAGAGCAAGCACGGAAGAAACGGCCCGTGCGCGGCTTTATGCCGTATGCTTTGGAGAAGTACTCAAGAGGCCGAAGAGGCGCCCCTGCTAAGGGTGTAGGTCGGATTTAACCCGGCGCGAGAGTTCAAATCTCTCCTTCTCCGCCAAAAGGAATGGACACCGAAAGGTGTCCTTTTCTTTTGGTAGAAAACGCTGACGATGCCGAACTCCGCAAATCCAAAAGGGATTTGCCAGGCGTCACAAGAACGCCGCCGGGAACAGCCGAAACGTATATCAGCTTCCGGCGTTCCTCGCGCGATGCGAAGTTCAAAAATCTCTCCTTCTCCGCCAAATCGAGAAAGAAAAAGCCACCTCGTTTCAGAGGGGGCTTGCAATTATTTTCCGGGCATTGTATAATAAAGCTGACAATTACAAGTACTTTCCCGGCGCTGTTTTCCCGAAGAGACACGCGGGCGCACCGGAAAAACCGGACGAGGTAAAAACAAATGAGCACTTTGGTAAACCGGAAATATCGCTACGATATGGCAACGCCGTGGACGGTCAAAGAGGGGGAGATCCCGTGGAACGTCTACCCGCGCCCACAGATGAAACGGGATTCTTTTCTTTGCCTCAACGGCAAGTGGAAGATCACCTGCGAAACGAAGAACAAAACGGAAGATTGGGGCGAGATCCTCGTGCCGTTTCCTCCGGAATCGGCGCTCTCCGGCGTCGGCAGAACGCCTGACGAGGACGACGTGCTCGTTTACACGCGCAGGTTCACCCTGCCGGACGGCTTCCGGCGTGACCGCGTGCTGCTCCACTTCGGCGCGGTCGATCAGTTCGCGGACGTTCTTCTGAACGGCACGCCCGTCGGCTCGCATAAGGGTGGCTATCTCCCGTTCACGATCGACGTGACGGACGCGCTCACACCGGGGGAAAACGAGCTGACAGTCAAAGTGCGCGATCCGCTCTCAACGCTCTATCCGTTCGGCAAGCAGCGCAAGAAGCGCGGGATGATCTGGTACACGCCGATCTCCGGCATCTGGCAGACCGTTTGGATCGAAAGCGTTCCCGCCGTCGCCATTTCTAAGCTCAAGATCACCCCGTGGTACGATAAGGTCACGATCGAGCTCGAGGGCGAGGGCACCGAAGCGCCCGAAAAAATCCTCAAAGTCGAGACGGAATACGGCACCGATGAGATCCGTTTCACCGGCGCGTCGTACGTCTATGCGCCGAAGTTCCCGCACACCTGGTCACCGGAGGACCCGTACCTCTACGAGTTCACCGTGGAGCTGCCCGGCGGAGACAAAGTGGCGTCCTATTTCGCGCTCCGTTCCGTCGCGCTCGGCACCGCGGACGAGGGACTCCACGCTCACATCCCGCGTATCTATTTCAACGGCGCGCCGTACTTCTTCCACGGCGTGCTCGATCAGGGCTATTACAGCGACGGCATTTATCTGCCCGCATCGCCCGAGGGCTATGCGGATGACATCCGCCGCATGAAAGAGCTCGGCTTCAATACGCTCCGCAAGCATATCAAGATCGAGCCGGAAGTGTTCTACTACGAGTGCGACCGGCAGGGCATGATCGTCTTCCAGGACCTCGTCAACAGCGGCACCTACGAGCCGATCCGCGATACCGTTTTCCCGACGCTCGGACTCAGAAAGTCGGAGTCCAAAAAGCCCGAAGAAGAGCGGCACGAGATCTTTGAAGAAGCGATGGCGGGAACGCTTGCCCACCTCTACAACCACCCGAGCATCTTCTACTACACGATCTTCAACGAGGGCTGGGGGCAGATGGACACCGCGTATTTCTACCGCCGCGCGAAGGAGCTCGATCCCACGCGCGTGATCGACAGCGCCTCCGGCTATTTCGACGTCCCCGAAAGCGACGTCAGGAGCATCCATAAATACGGCGGCGGAGTGACGAAGTGGATCGAGGAACAGCGCTGCGAACGCGCGATGATCCTCTCCGAGTTCGGCGGCGTTGCCCAGCGGGAGGAAGGCCACGTCTTTAATCCCGCCCACGCTTTCGGCTATCAGAAAGCGGGCGACAGCCGGGATCTGACCGCGCAGATCGAAAAGCTCTACCGCGAGGACGTCATCCCGCAGATCCGGAAAGGTCTCTGCGGCGCGATCTATACGCAGCTCAGCGACGTCGAGGATGAACTGAACGGCCTGCTCACCTACGACCGGCAGATCATGAAGGTCGATCCGGCCGTCATGCGCGAGATCGCCGAGGACATCAGCGCGATCATGCACCTGCGCGTCAGCGACACCGAATCCGCCAAAGAAACGGTGACGGAGCCCGGCGGCAACCTGCTTCTCGGCGATTCCATCACGGATATGTACAAAACCGAAGAGTGGCTGAAGGACTACCGCGTCTACAACCGCGGCTTCTCCGGCGACCGCTCCGACCAGATGCTCTCCAAACTCCCGACGACGCTCGGCGTATTACACCCGGAGGTGATCGTCATTCTGATCGGCTCGAACGACGTCGGTCACGGCTTCTCGCCGGACGATCTCTCGAAGAACCTCCGTCGGACGAACGAGATGATCCGCGCGCGGACGCCGGACGCCAAGGTCTACCTCCTGACGCCGCTGCCCTCCAACCCGGACGCGAAGCTCGATCATCCGAAGCACGAGATGTTCACCTCCGTCCGGCCGAACGACAAGCTCATTGAAATGCGCGCGCGTCAGAAGGACCTCGCAGCGGAGCTCGG
Organism: Clostridia bacterium; assembly: GCA_024404475.1. Classification (GTDB taxonomy): domain Bacteria; phylum Bacillota; class Clostridia; order Oscillospirales; family CAG-272; genus JAKSPV01. The sequence goes on from JAKSPV010000002.1 coordinate 28,377, forward strand.
CTGGGAATACCGCGACTTTGCCTCGGCGCTGATGGACGAAAAGGGCCGGCTCAAAGAAGAATGTACGGTCGAAGGCCTGCATCTGAACGAAAACGGCTACGCGATCTACACAGAAATGATAAAGCCCCTGCTCAAAAAATAAACCGTATGAAAACGGCCCCCGATCCTGTGATCGGGGGCTTTTTCCGTTTCTCGCATTCGCTCTTGCAATCTCCGCAAAAAAAGGTATAATATAGATATCCACCCCGAAAGGAGCCCCCGCCATGTCATTCTCTTTGCGTTCCTATCACGCTCCGGATTTTTCGGAGCCGCGCTTTACCGGCGCCCCCGACGCCGTCTTCGTCGAGACCGACCTCGACTTCGTCGCGCCGGAAAACTACCATGCCACGGCGATCTATCCCGAATACTTCAAGATCGCGGGAGAATGGTGCCTCGCGCCCGAGAGCCGCATGGACTGCGTCGTCGTCCGTGAAAAGGACGGCTCGCTCTCTGTGAAAGAATTCCGCAACCTCAGAAAAGGCGACGCTGTCTGCGTCGGCAGAACGGAGGACGGCTCCGAGGGCATCTTCGTCCATTCCTCCGGCTTCGGCGACCGTACGAACAAGCGCGACCTCTTCGCGTTCCGGCAGGGACGCTCCCGTGAGACGGCTTACTCCGCGGACTACGACGGGCTGTATGAGCTCCTGCAATATGAAAAAGATCACGGCAATATCGTCTGGGTGCTCGGCCCCGCCGTCGCGTTCGACTCCGACTCCCGCAAGGCATTCGGTGCCTTGATCGCGGGCGGCTACTGCCACGCGCTTCTCGCCGGCAACGCGCTTGCGACGCACGATCTCGAGGGCGCGTACAAGCACACCGCGCTCGGACAGGACATCTACACGCAGTCAACCGTTCCGAACGGCCATTACAACCACATCGACACGATCAACCTCGTCCGCCGCTGCGGCTCGATCCCCGCGTTCATCGAAAAGGAAAACATCAAAGACGGCATCATATATAGCTGCGTCAAAAAGGATGTGCCGTTCGTGCTCTGCGGCTCGATCCGCGACGACGGCCCGCTGCCGGAAGTCTACGCGGACGTTTACGAAGGGCAGGATGCCATGCGCGGCTGCCTCCGCAAAGCGACGACCGTCATCACGCTGGCAACGACGCTCCACGCCATCGCCACCGGCAACATGACACCCTCGTTCCGCGTTTTGCCCGACGGAACGGTCCGCGAGGTGTATTTCTACTGCGTGGACATCGCCGAGTTTGCCGTCAACAAGCTGGCCGACCGCGGCAGTCTCGCCGCCAAGGGCATCGTGACGAACGCGCAGGACTTCGTCGTCAACGTCGCCAAAGGCCTCGGCCTCTCGCTGGAATAATAAACATAAAACAAAAAGGACACCCCGCGGTGTCCTTTTTTCGTTGTCGGAACAGTTCACATAATTCCCATTTTTCTCAGTTTCCCGAGAAAATCCGCCGTATCGGCAGCAGCGTCGTCGCGGGAAACGTCATATTCTTCGAGGATCATATCGA
>JAKSPV010000020.1 GCA_024404475.1 Clostridia bacterium
ATGATGCGTCCGGTCTCGCTGACCTCGTAGAGCGCCTCGGGCTCGTCGTCCTCGGGAGACTGCTTCTGCGGGTGGATAACGCGGATATGGCCGGCGTCAACGAGCGCGAAGAAACACTCGGCAAAGTCGAAAAACGCGACGATGCCGTCCTGGATCATGATCGCGCCGATCGTACTGTAATTCATCGCATAACCGATTCGGTCCATGAGGTACAGAATAAAGATTTTGATCTCGTGCGGATCTTTGAGCATGGAGCCCATGTGCCGGCCTCCTTTCGTCAAATTTTGCGTTCTGTCGGGCAAAAAGAGAGCGGAGTGTCACTCCGCTCTCTCTATTCGGTCCTGACAGCTTACTTCTTAGAGTTCAACGCGTCGCAAATGACCTTGACCAGTTCGGAGAAGGTCGTGGTTTCCGAGACGCCGGTGAGAGATACACCGAACTGCTCCTTGATGATGGAAATGAATCGCGGCAGGACGTCCTTCTCGGAGGTTCTTGCGTAGAAGTTGTCGGAAATCACAGTTGCGGCTTCGCCCATGGTCATAGAGAGGGAGAAATCCTTGAACGAAAGCGCTTCAGACCAGGTGAACTCGTCCTCGTCGTTCACGGCAAGGATATAGTCGAGAAGCGTGGAATAAACGCTGAGAAGCTGGTTATCGTAGTTCTCTTTCAGCTTCATGTAGTTCTTCGTGGTGGTATCCTTGAGATCACGGGCACCGAAATACGTCGTGTCGACGTTCTTCAAAACGGAGCTGTTGACGAGATACGCGTCCTTCGTAGTAACGACCGGAATCACGGGCATATCCTGTGCGAGGAGGTTCTCGGCGTCGTGGAGGATCGCGGCACGCTTGCCCGCGTCCTTCTCGGCGTATGCCTGATCGATCAGAGCGTTGTAAGCTTCGCTGTTATAACCGGTCACGTGGCCGTATGCGTCGTAGTTCTTGGACTGCATGTCGATACCGTTGCCGGAATAATTGACGGCGAACGGAGCGAGCGTTGCGAAAGCATCGGTGGAGATCATCGGAAGGTCGCCGACGAGGATATCGAAATCACCGTTCTTGTACGCGTTCTCAAAGAGATCGTCGTAGTAGGACTGCTTACTGCCGCCAATCTCAACGATCGCGGTGTTGATCTTTTTGACCTCGACCTTGATGTCGTACTTGGAAAGAAGTTCGTTCCAGGTGTTGGCAAGTGCTTCTGCCACGTAGATGTTGTCGTTCGTGGTGGCGTCCGTCGTATCAGCGCCGCGGACGGTGATGGTCAGCGTTCCGTGCCAGAGCGCGCCGTCGGACTTGGCGGCATCCAGCAGTTTCTTTGCTTCGCCAACGTCTGCGGAGGATGCGAAGAGCGTGCCGCCGGTCTTACGGAAAGAGGTCTTGCGGGTCGTATTGAAGACACCTTCGGTGATGGAGCCCTCAGCGGGTTCCGCGAAAACGAGCCCGTTTGCAAGCGCCGCACGGTCGATTGCCAGGGAAAGTGCACGGCGGACACGGCTGTCTTTCAGAATATCGTTTTCGGTGTTAAGGTAGCAGGAAAGAATGTTCATCTCGTCGGTGACGACGGCTTTCTTCTTGTACTGCTCACGTGCGCTGACCGGGATCTCACCGAGGTAGTTCAGAAGACCTGCCTCAAAAGCGGCAAGCTGTTCGTGCGCGTTGCCGATAGCATAATAAGTCAGGATGCGGTAAGGCACAACGTACTTGTCAAGTTTTTCGTGGGAGTCATCGTCTTGACTGAGGTAGTAGTACTGGTTTCTGTCGATGCGGAGGAACTTATCGAAGATCATCGCCTTGACGGTGAACGGGCCGTTCGTGACGAGCGAGGTCACTTTTCTTGCCCACCAAACACCCTTCGTCACGATATCCTCGCGGAGCGGGACGAGCGCGGTGGAGGCGGCGTTCTCAAAGAAACGGTCAACATCGATGTTCGCGTCATCCTCGAAACGGATCTCAAGTTCGTAGGTACCGGGGCAGGAGATGCCGACGTCATCGATCGAGCAGTCACCGGCTTTCGCTTTCTTCGCGTTCTTGATGTCGAAAAGAAGCGCAGCGGCCTCGGTCTTGAATTCGGGATCGAGCAGACGGTACTTCCAGGAGTACATGAAGTCCGATGCCTGCACGGTACGGCCGTCACTCCAGCGCGTATCGTTCAGCGTGATCACGAGGATACGCTCGCCGGTCATCTTATCATTCGTCAGCTTGTAATCCTTCATGAGCGCCTTTTCCCACTTACCGTCGTCGCCGATGGTCGTCAGGCCCTCGTAAAGCAGCGAGAAAAGCTGCACCATATTGTAATCGGTGTAAGAAAGCTGCGGATCGAAGTCATACAGCTCGTCGCCGATGTAAAGATCGATAAACGCGCCTTTGTCGTATGTGCCGTCGTCCAACTTCTTCAGCGTCGTGCACGCGGAAAAGGATAAAGCGCACGCCAGAAGCATCGTGACGGCAAGAATAATGGCCAGAACTCTTTTCATGTTGCGGGACTCCTCCTGTGGATAAGCGCCAAATTCTGCCTCGCGGCATAATTTGACTTATAATTCAGTTTATTATAGCACACTTCCCCGCGGGAATCAATAAGAAGAAAAAATAATCTTTTCAAAAAAATGCTTTCATTTATTTGCACAATTTTCGAGATGCATTTTGGCGAATAATGACAAATAGACGGCGGAAAAAATTACCGCGGGGATGTATACGGCCGCAGAAACGCGGCAAAAATCACCTCAGAATCCATCGGGGAGGCGATACTCATGCCGGAAAGCGGTTATGCGCGGACGGATCTTGCGTGCGAGTCGCCGTCGCGCGGCGTAGAAGAATATGAAAAAGACGGCGTGCGCGTCAGCGTACTCACCGTAACACGGGAGAACGAAGCAGAGACAGGACGCGCTCCCGGAACATACGTTACCGTTGACAGCAGCGATCTTTCCCTTCTCGACGACGGAAAAGTCGAGGCGCTGACCGCCGTTCTCTCTTCGGAACTCCGGCGTATGACGGAACGCGTTACCGGGCAAAAGATCGGCAAAAAGACGAAAGTTCTCGTCTGCGGGCTCGGCAACCGGTTCATCACGCCGGACGCACTCGGCCCGCAGACGGCGGACAAGGTCACTGTCACACGGCACGTTGTCGGGACGGGCGGCGTCTTCGACGCACTCGGCTGCTCGTCGGTCTCGGCGATCCAACCGGGCGTGCTCGGGCAGACGGGGATCGAGGCATCCGACATGATCAGAGGAACGGCGGAAAAGACGCATCCGGACGTCATCGTGGCGGTGGACGCGCTTGCCGCGCGCTCCTGCGCGCGTCTGACAAAAACGTTTCAACTTTCAGACGCAGGAATCGCGCCCGGCTCCGGGATCGGCAACCGACGCACGGCGATTTCCGAGAAAGTACTCGGCATCCCTGTCATCGCGCTTGGCGTTCCGACCGTGGTCGATTCCTCGACGCTGGTCTACGACGCCTTGGCGGAAGCCGGCATTTCTGAAATCGGTGACGCGCTGCGCAATGTTTTGGAAAACGGGAAAAAGTTTTTCGTTTCGCCGAAGGACAGCGACGTTCTCATCCGCGAACTTTCGGGCATTCTTGCCGCGGCGATCGACAGGACGTTCGGCGCCGATTTCTCATAGGAATACCCTGCCCGGGACGGGCATAAACATTTGACCGGAAAGAAAAAGAAAGGAAGGTATCCGGCAGCATGGAGACGGAAAACGAAAATCGATACACAGCGGCGGAGCCGTATCGGGAGAGAGGAGACGCCGCGAGACAGATCGCGGTCGCGGTCACGGCGCTTCTTGCTCTGACCGCAGCGGTGCTTTTTTCGGCGGCACTGCTTCTCCTGGGGATCGGAGCGATCCCGGACGGGACGGAGGACGTCTTTCTCCGCGGCAATTCCGCGCCGGTGGCGCACCGGAGCGAGGAAACAGAAGATGCGTCACCACCGGACGCGGCGCCGGATGACGACGCGGATGATTTGGCCGCAGACGACGGGATGATCCGCGTATCGGCACGCGATTTTTCGGCTGCCGCCGTGCCGGCGATCAAGAACAGAACGTCGTATGAGATTGACCCGGACGAACTGCTCGCTATGCCGTCCGACGTGGAATCTCCCGGGGAGATCTATAAAGAATACGGCAAGACGGCGCCGGTCGTTCTGATCGTCCATACGCACGGCACGGAGGCCTATCGAGGTGAAGACCAGACGGACAGCGAGCCGGGCGACGATTTTCGCTCGGACGATCCGCTGGACGCTGTCGTTTCCGTCGGTGACGTACTCGCCGAGGTGCTCGTCGGTGCAGGCATCAACACGATGCATTGCACCGTCATGTTCGACAAGCCGTCGTACAGCGGTGCGTATGCCGCCGAAGCGAAAACGGTGCGGGAGCTCGTCGAAAAATACCCGAGCATCCGCTACGTCATCGACGTCCACCGTGACGCGTTGATCGAAGACGATGTCAATTACGCGGCGGTGACAGAGATCGGCGGTGTTTCCTACGCGCAGTTCTCCATGGTGATCGGCACGGACGAGGGCGGTGCCAAACATCCCGGCTGGAAGAAGTGCCTTTCGGCGGCGGTGAAACTGCAGACCGTGCTCGCCGCCGACTATCCGACGCTGGTACGGTCGATCAGTCTGCGGAGCGCTTCCTACAACGCGCAGTACGCACCCGTTTCCCTGCTCATGGAATTCGGCACCTGCGGGAACACGCTCCGCGAAGCAAAACGAACCGCAGTCCTGGTCGGTGAAAAGCTCGCCGAGCTGATCCTCGGGGACGGCGAGGCCGTCAGCGCCGGTGCCGTTCTGGAGCGTTTTGCATGAAAAAAGAAAAGAAAAGCGCCGCCCGACGGGCGGCGCTGCGTTTTGGTATCGTATGTCTCCTGTCCGCCGCTCTGCTCCTGACGTCGGCGGTAATCGGTGTCTGCCGACGGCTGCCGGAAGGCGGCGAGATAACGGCGGGGCCTTTGACGCTCACGCGGATCGGCTACGAGCGGTGGCTGCTCGGCACGAAGAACGGCGCTTTTCTCTTCGGGACGGCGCTGCCGGACGGCGCGGAAGCGTTCGTCGGTCTCTGCGGCAAAGTGCTCCGGCTGCTTTTACCGGCGGCAGTACGGTTCACGCTTCCGGGAACATGAAGCGATCCAACTCGTCGAGCGACGGGAAAACGAAATCCGGCCGGTCTTTTTCGTCGGCGGCCGCAAGGTCGTCCGGCTGCGTCTCTCCGGTGAGGACAAGCACCGAAGTGATACCGAATCGGCGGCCGAGCGCAATGTCGGTATAGAGCCGGTCGCCGAAGACGCACATGCCTTCCGCTGAAACGCCTGTGATCGCGGAGATCATTTCGGCAGTCTCGGGATACGGTTTGCCGAAATAGATCGGCGTTTTCCCCGTCGAAGCGGTGATAGCTGCGGCGATCGCGCCGCTGTCGGGGATGAAGCCGTCTTCCGTCGGGCAGTTGAAATCGGGGTGCGTCGAAAAGTACTCTGCGCCGCCGCGGATGAAGCGGCAGGCGTTATTCAGTTTCTCGTACGTCAGCGTCGTGTCGAAACTGGAGACGACGATATCGGCCGATTCCCCGTCGGCAAGCACACCGTTTTCGTCACCGGCAAGCAAAACGCCGGCGCGGCGGAACGAATGATAGAGGTCGGGCGTACCGACAAGGTAGACACGTTTCCCCGCTCTTTTGCGTGTCAGAAAGCCCACCGTGACGTCGCCCGCGGTCAACACCTCGCCCTCTCGCGGCGAAAAGCCCATGCGGCAAAGTTTCGTCTGGTAATACCGTGTACTGCGGGAAGCATTGTTGGTGAAGAACAGGATCCGTCGGCCGCTCGCGCGGAGATGCTCCATGAAACGGACGGCGTACGGGAATGTCTTCTCGCCGAGATAGATCGTCCCGTCCATATCGAATATAAACAGTTTTTTTTCGTCGAAAATTCGCTTGGCTGTTTCGCTTTCTGCCACAAAGATCACCTCTCAACCGGCTTTTTGGTTGCATTATTTAAAATTTATCGTGATTTCGCAACAATTTTGTTTTGATTTTCAAAAAAACGTTGCATTTTCTGTCGGAATGTGCTATGATACCACCAGTTTACGAAAAGGCGGTTCAATATCATGGAAATGAGCGAAGTCATCAAATCGCGCCGGCAGGAACTCGGTCTGTCCCTCGAGGACGTCGGCCGTGCCGTCGGCGTCAACCGTGCCACGGTGATGCGCTGGGAGAGCGGAAGCGTCCGCACGATCCGCCGCGAAAAACTTCTCGCGCTCGCGGAGGCACTCAAAACGACGCCCGGTCAGCTGATCAGCTGGACGGAAGCGGGCTCGCCCGCCTCGCGCAACACGAAAGTCGTGATCGGCATCGACGTCGGCGGTTCCGCCACAAAAATCGTCGGTTTCCGGAACGACGAGTCCGGTATGCTCCGGCTCATTGAGCCGCTCTTCGTGCGTGCGACAGATCCGATCGCGTCGATCTACGGCGCGTTCGGGAAATTCACCGATCAGAACGGGCTTTCGCTCAGCGATATCGAAAAAGTCATGATCACCGGCGTCGGCTCGTCGTACGTGGCCGGCCCGATCTACAACCTGCCCTGCGAGGTCATCCCCGAGTTCCGCTCGATCGGCCTCGGCGGGCTGTACCTCTCCGGTTATGACAAGGCGGTCGTCGCCTCGCTCGGTACAGGCACGGCACTCGTCTTTGCGGAAAAGGATAAGGAGCCGATCTATCTCGGCGGCACGGGTGTCGGCGGCGGTACCGTCGTCGGGCTCTCCAAAAAACTGCTCGGCATGGACAACATCACCCACGTGCAGGCGCTGGCGGCGGAGGGTGACCTCAGCCGCGTCGATCTCCGCATCGGCGATATCAGCCGCAAGGACATTCTCCCCGGTTTTTCCGACACGATGACGATGGCGAATTTCGGCAACGTCAGCGATCTGGCGACGAATGCGGACCTCGCGCTCGGCATCTTCAACATGGTCTACGAAACGATCGGCATGGTCAGCATGTTCGCCGCGCGCAACCACGGCGTAACGGACGTCGTTCTGACGGGCAATCTGACGACGCTCGGTCCCGCAGCGGAGACGTTCGACACGCTGAACAAGATGTTCAACATGAATTTCATCATCCCGAAATATTCCGAATTCGGACCGGTCATCGGCGCGGCACTCGCGGGATTCCGGAAATAAAAGATCAAAAAAGGACGGCGCTGCCGTCCTTTTCTTTATTCAGCAGCGGTCAGCCGAAGATGCGGATGCGGGACAGCACCCTGCCGACGGCGCCGGAGGCAAAAATCGCAGACGCCTCGCTCTCACGGACGGGAGCCGTCACAAAGGAGACCATTCTCTCTCCGCGGCGCAACTCTTCGGCAGAGCCGAACGCGAGACGCGCGTTCTCCAAAACGGCTGACACGTCGTCAGCGGCAGTGCGGACGTAATAGGCGAAGGCCTGCTCGCCGAACGGAAGGACTTTGTCACCGGCGGGCTGCCAGTCGGCGGCCGCCTCAAACTCAGCGGCGCCGGAAGCGGCGGCGACGATATCGGAAACGACTGCACCGGCGGTCGGGAAGCGGCCTGCGCCGCGTCCGTAGTACATCACATCACCGGTAACGGGACTGCACACGGAAACGGCGTTATAGACGTCATCGACGCGGGCAAGCGGGTGGCTTTCCGGAACGAAAGCCGGGGAGACCCACGCCGCGATGCCGTTTTCACGGCGGCGGAACGAGCCGATCAGTTTGACCGTGCCGCCCCAGAGGGAGGCATCACGGAAGTCCTCGGCGGTGATGCCCGTCATCGTCTCGGCATAGACCTCCTCCGAACGAAGGAGTAATCCCGTGGCGAGCGCCGCGAGAATCGTGATCTTGCGCTGGGTGTCGATGCCGTCAACGTCCGCGCTCGGATTTTTCTCGGCATAGCCGAGGCGCTGTGCATCGGAAAGGACAGCCGCGAAGTCGGCGCCCTCGTTCTTCATCTTGGTCAGGATATAGTTTGTCGTGCCGTTCATGATACCGTCGATACGGTCTATCACATCGCCGCTGAGCGACGTGCGGATCGAACGGATCAGCGGGATACCGCCGCCGACGGAGGCCTCGAAGAGGTAGAACACACCGTTATCCCGCGCCGCCTTGCAGAGCTCGATGCCATACGTGGCGACTACTTCCTTGTTAGAAGTAACGACGCTCTTCCCCGCCTGCATCGCGGCGACGGAGAATTCAAAAGCCGGATGGGCGCCCCCCATCGTTTCGGCGACGACGGTCACGTCGGGATCGTCCAGGATGACGTTATAGTCGTGCACGACGCGGTCGGCATACGGAGAGTCCGGAAACTCGCGCAGATCGAGGATATATTTGACGCGGACGTCATCGCCCACGGCGCGTGAAACGGCAGCGGCGTTCCGGTCGAGAACGGCGGCAACGCCGCCTCCGACCACGCCGAAACCGAGGATGGCAATACTGATCATGATCTTGATCCTTTCCGATATAAGGTTCAGCGCCGGTGCTCCAGCGCGGCAAATTCGCGTATCCCGCAGGCATCCGCGAATGCGAGCAATTCTTTGTGACGGCAGAATGCCGCCGGACGGTGGGCATCGGTGCCGAGGTGGAATCGGCAGCCGCATTCCCGCGCCAGGGTGAACAGGCGCTTGTCCTCGACAGAGAATCCGTCCGCGTCCGTCGATCCGGGGTTATCCAGAATGGCAACGGCGTTCAGCTCGACGGAGACACCGGCGTCCGCGATTGAGCGGAACGTCCCGATCAGCTCATTATCCGTAAAACCGCCGAGAAGCTCGTCCTGTCTGTCGTAAAAGCCAAGGACGCCGAACGGATGCGCGATACCGTCCGCAACGCGGGCGTTCAACGCGGCATCGACGCGGCGGAGCAGGATCGACCGGATCTCGGGAAGCGAGGTCACGTCCCTGTCAATGGTAAAGTCCTTCATGTGCAAATGACTTGTTGCGATAAGGACGTAATCGAACAGCGCGCGGGTATCGGACGCCATGCCGACCGTAAAATGTTTATCAATATCAATTTCGCAGCCGATGTGGACGCGGACACCCCACGAGGCAAGCGTGTCGGCAGGCAGTTCATCACGGATCGAGAGAACGTGCGCAACGGTCTGGTTGGAGTACCAGGAGCTCGCACCAGGAATCTTCTCGTCCCACATGTGGTTCGAGAAGCCGATGTCTGTAATGCTCTCCCCGGCGGCAAGCGCCGCGTAGGCCTCCGGCGTCGCGCTGCTGTGTCCGCAGTTTGACAGGTTGGTATGGATATGGTAGTCGCCAAGCGTTCTCATCGATAGAAATGTCTCCTTCCTGACGCACCGCAAAGGCACATCGGGATATCATATGCTACCACACGGGACGACTCTTGTCAAGGGAGAGAGGTATGTATCGTGCAAAAAACCTGCGCTTTGGAGCACATATCGTGCACAAAAGACGCTTGCAATTTCTCCCGCCTTCCTGTATAATTGTCACGTAAACAAAGGTGGCACACACCGCCAATACATATCAAAGGAGTGTCATACAAATGACCTGGATCATTCTTTCCCTCTTCGCGGTAGCCCTGCTCTTCGTTCTGCTCGGTGCCCACGGCAAATCGTGGTACCTCTGCAAGAGACAGCTGCTGTGTCTTCTCGGTCTCGTCGTCATCCTCTTCGGCTGCATCACCTCCGTCCCGACCGGTCACACCGGTATTCTGACGACGTTCGGTCACGTGGAAGACACGACGCTCGAAGCCGGTGTCCACTTCAAACTCCCCTACCAGGAAGTCGTCTGCATGGACAACCGTAACCAGAAGGCGATCATCAACATGAGCTGCTTCTCGAAGGACATTCAGGAAGTTGAGATCATCTACTCGCTGAACTACCAGATCAACAAGGAAAACGCGCAGACGATCTACAAGGAGATCGGTTCCAACTACTACACGGTCGTCATGGAATCCCGCATTCAGAAAGCCGTTAAAACATTCACCGCGCTTTACACCGCCGAGGATCTGATCGCCAACCGCGACAAGCTCTCGAAAGAGATTGAGGAACGCCTGCGCGAGCAGCTCGCCTCCTACAACATTGAAGTGATCGACACCGCTATCGAGAACATGGACTTCTCCGACGCTTTTACGAACGCCGTCGAGCAGAAGCAGGTCGCCGCGCAGAACAAACTGCAGGCCGAGATCGAACAGGCCAAGAAGACCATGGAGCAGGAAGCAACTGCCGAGCGTGCACGCATCGAAGCGGAAGCCAACGCCGCCGTCGCCAAGATCCAGGCGGAAGCCGATCTCGAAGTCACGAAGATCCAGGCGGACGCCGCGGAATACGCCGGTCAGAAGGATGCCGCCAAGAACGAAGCGATCGCCAGAACGCTGACGGATCTTCTCGTCAAATACTACGAGAGCCAGGCGTGGAACGGCGAACTTCCCGAGTACTTCGTCGGCGGTGTGGACACCGCCCTCCCGATTCTCGGCAGCGCCGAAAACGCACAGTAATCATCAGCCGACCGCAAAGAGCCGCTGCCTCCGGGCAGCGGCTTCTTTCTGTCTTGACAAAGCACGTCCCGTGCTTTATAATACTGCCGGAATACATCACATGAAAAAAAGGACGTGATGACGTGGCAGAATATACCGAGCGAGAGATCTCCCTCGTACTCAGCGCCGCCTTGGACATCGGAGAGAGTATGCTCGAGACCGGTGCGGAGATCCACCGCGTCGAGGACACCGTAGAGCGCATCTGTCTCGCCTACGGCGCCGAACGGGCTGACGTGTTCTCGATCATTTCCCTGATCGTCGCAACGTTCAGAACGAAGGAAGGACACCACAAAACGCAGAGCCGCCGCGTCTATGCCGCGGGGACGAATCTCTGCAATCTGGAGGTCATGAACGCGCTCTCGCGGCGCATCTGCTGCGAAACGCCACCGCCGGAAGACCTCGCCGGGCTCATCCGGGAGGCACACGAAAAGCAGAAAGAAAAACGCCTTGCCGTCCTCTGGCGGCTCCTCGGCGGGATGATGGCAGTCGGAGCGTTCGTCATCTTCTTCGGCGGGACGATCCTTGACGCACTCATCGCCGCCGTTATTGCCCTGCCGGTACAGATCGTCTCGCAAAGTGATCCGCGCGGCTTCAACATGCTTGCAAAAACGTTCATCAGCGCTTTTATCGCCGGTGTGCTTGCGGTGCTTGCCGTCCGGCTCGGGATCGGACAGAACGCCGACAAGATCATGATCGGCACGATCATGCTGCTCATCCCCGGGCTTGCCTTCGGCGCGTCGCTCCGTGATATGCTCTGCGGCGACATCATGGCGGGCTCGCTCCGGCTGATCCAGTCGATGCTTCTGGCGATCGTCATCGCCTCCGGCTACGCGCTCGCCATTCTCCTGCCCGGCACGTCGTTCGGTATCAGCGACGCCGCTGCCGCGCCGCTGCTCGTTGTTATCGCCGGTGTTCTCGGCACGGTCGGCTTTTCGATCACATTCCGCATCCGTTGGCGCCGGCTGGCTTTTGCCGCCATCGGCGGGCTTATCGCCTCCGTCGTTTATGTTGCAGTCTCACACCACGGCGGTGACTACTTCGTTGCGAATCTCGTCGCCGCGATCGCCGTGACGTCTTACGCCGAAATCATGGCGCGGCTCATCAAGACGCCCGTCACCGTTCTCCTGATCCCCGGCATCGTTCCGCTCGTTCCCGGCGGAATGCTCTACTACACGATGCGTTACCTTGTCATAGGTGATACGGAGCGCTTCCGCGACGCCGGAATCGGCACCGCGCTGACCGGTCTCGGCATCGCCGTCGGTCTTATGATCGTCTCCCTCACCGCGCACGTCATCACAGGGCAAATCTCCGCCGGAAAAAAGCGGCAGAAAAAATAAAACGCCGATTGACAAAAAACGGCAGCGGTGATACAATAAACTTGTAATCCCTTATTTTATTTTCACAAGGAGAAAAAACATGAGTTTCTTCAAAGATTTCAAAGCATTCGTCTCCCGCGGCAACGTGGTTGACATGGCCGTCGGCGTGGTCGTCGGCGGTGCGTTCGGCAAGATCGTTTCCTCGCTCGTTGCCGACATCATCACCCCTCTCATCAGCCTTCTGACCGGCGGCGCTACCCTTGCTGAATCCTACGTCTGCCTCAACGCCGACGAAGCATTCTCCTACGCCTCCTTCCCGACCGTGGCACTCGCAAACGAAGCCGGCTACGCAACGCTGAACTACGGTATCTTCGTGCAGACCATTATCGACTTCCTGCTCATCGCGCTCTCCATCTTCTGCGTCATCCGCATCATCACCAAGAGCCGCGAAAAGCTCGAGGCCAAGAAGAAAGCCGAAGAAACTGCTGCCGCTGCAGAAGCTGCCGCTGCTGCTCCCGCTGAGCCCGTCGAGACCGCCGAGGACATCCTCCGCGACATCCGCACGATGCTCGAAAAGAAATAATCCGAAAAAGAGAGAGCCGACCGTCCGGTCGGCTCTTTTTTTATTCTTTTTTCTCCGGCGTGTCCGGCCAGACGAACTCCGGCAGGGGCTTCTCCGAAAGACCTTCGATGAAAGCGGTGATCTCGCCGCTGACGCGCCGCATCTCGTCCTCGAACTCACGGGCAGACATCCGGAGCACGCCCGCCGTCACGGCGGTGACCTGGATCAGTCCGTCGGAGGTGACGACGCGGACGTCGTAATCGCGGCCGATCTCACGGAGAAGTTTCTCCACGTAGGCGTCGGCGGTCTCGCCCTCCTTCGTATAGACGACGCGGACACCGGACTGCTCCGTTTTCTCCCCGATGCTGCCCTTGACGCGGTAGCCGTCGAAGACGACGACGGGATGCACGCCCGTGTAGGCGGCGTAGTTGACGAGGAGCTCCGTCAGCACTTCCCTCGCGCGCGGCAGATCGACCGCGGCGAGTTCGCGGAGCGTATCCCACGCGAAGATCACGTTGTAGCCGTCCACGAGAAGGTATTTCTCCCGGCGGGAGGGCTTGTATTTCGGCGGCTTGGCGTCATAGACGGTGCGCTCGCCGTAAGAGCGGCGGCGGATCGGCCCGAACTCGCGAAGCATGATCGCCTCGATCTCGCGCGGATCGACAGCGGGTTTCTCCTTTGCGGGGCGCGGTTTTGGCGCCTCCCCGCGGCGCTTCAGGGCGGGCTCGAGATCCATGTACTTCTCGACCTCGTTCCACTTGACCGGGAAGCCCGCGCCATGGGCACAGAAGACGGAATCCGGCGTGTGGCGGAGATCCGCCTCGGGATCGTACCCGGCCGCGGCGACGACCTCATCGGTATTATGGCACGGTGCGTAACCGTCCGGCAGGAGCGACAGCGAGCCGCGTCCGCGGGTGTACGCCGTGACCTCGCGCATGTAGTTCCGCATTTCGGAGACGGGCGCATGCCCGGTGAGAATGGAAAAGTCTCCCTCCGTTTCCGGCGGCGCGAACGTGCCGGACATCTGCCGGACATCCGTGATCGCGCGGCCGATCTGCTCGGTCGGGACGGTCAGGCGGAACGCATAGACCGGCTCGAGAAGCGCGCCGCCGGCGCGCATCAGTCCCTGCCGCACGGCGCGGTAGGTCGCCTCGCGGAAGTCGCCTCCCTCGGTGTGCTTCTGGTGCGCGCGGCCGGTGAGCAGCGTGATCTTGAGGTCGGTCAGCGGCGCGCCGGTGAGAATGCCGCGGTGGCGGCGCTCGCTGAGATGCGTGAGAACAAGGCGCTGCCAGGAAAGCCCGAGCTGTTCCTCCGGGCAGGCGGTGTCGAAGATAAGTCCCGTGCCGATCGGCTGCGGCTCGAGAAGCAGATGCACCTCGGCGTAGTGGCGAAGCGGCTCGAAATGGCCGACGCCCTCGGCGACGGAGGCGGCAGTTTCGCGGTAGAGGATGCGCGGCTCGCCGAACGAGATCTTCACACCGAAACGGTCTTCAACGAGGTGCGTAAGCGTTTCCGTCTGCACCTCGCCCATAAGCCGGACGGTGATCTCGCCGAGGCGCTCGTCGAAAGCAACGTGGAGCGTCGGATCTTCTTCTTCGAGCTCCCGCATTTTCGGGAGCATCTGACGCTCGTCCGTGCCGGCAGGCAGTATCACGCGGTAGGAAAGAACGGGCTCGAGGACGGCGGCGCTGTCATCCGGCTCCGTTCCGAGCCCCTGCCCGGCGAACGTGCCGGAAAGTCCGGTCACGGCGGCGACGCCGCCGATTTCCAAATGCTCGACAGCCGCTTTCTTCTCGCCGGAGAACAGGCGGATCTGTGAGATCTTCTCCGTCACGGGCGCGTCGGCGCCGAGGGGCGTATACGTCACGGCGTCGCGGACGGCGAGCGAGCCGCCCGTCAGTTTGAGATGCGTCTGGCGCGCGCCCTTTTCGTCGTGCGTGATCTTATAGACGACGGCGCCGAAGAGCGGCGACGGGGCGGCGGCCACCGTGTAGCGGTCGAGCGCGTCGAGAAGCCGGTCAACACCGACGTCACGGAGCGCCGAGCCGAAGAAGCACGGGGTAAGTTTGCCCTCGCGGACAAGCCGGGCAACGTCGCCGTCCGAGACTTCCCCGCCGGCAACTACGTTTTCGAGCAGCGCTTCGTCGAGCAGCGCGACGGATTCCGCCGTTTCGGCAGTCATCCCGCCGTCCGGGAAACGGACGGCGCCGGGGATCAGCTTCTGCACCTCCGTCATCAGCTCGTCGGGCGATTTGCCGGGCAGGTCGGTCTTATTGAAGAAGACGAACGTCGGGATCGAGCGGCG